>JAJDEC010000041.1 GCA_029259995.1 Phycisphaerae bacterium | reverse complement strand
TGCGATGCGTGTACTTCGCGCAGTGTCGTTCGGCGGCGGCGAAAGCGCGTTGTGCCAGGCCGCTTTGTGTGCGATTGAAGCTCATGCCGTGAACCGTATGGACGATGGCAGGGACGCCGGCCCCAGCGGCGGCGACTCGGCCGAGGATTCCCGCCTTGCTCGAGTGCGTGTGTACGACGTCGGGCTTGATGGACTGGAGCATTTCGCCAAGTTGGCGCAGCGCGCGATAATCGGTGATCGGACTGGCGGCGCGAATGAGCTTGTCGGCTTCGAGATAGTTGTAGCCGCCGGTCCTCGCGCGTTCGACGAGGGAGCCTTCGGGGCCCGTCGTCGGTCCCGTGATGAGTGTGACATCGTGTCCGCGATCGTGCAGGCCTTCGCAGGTCAGGATCGTATTTTCCTGGGCGCCGCCGATGATGAGTCGTGTGATGATGTGAACGATTCGCATGATGATTGATACAGATGTCTTCGAGTCGTTGGAGCGCTCGTCGGGGCTCCTGCTGAAATCCAGGTTCAGGCCGGCGGTTCGAGCACGTCCGTCTCTGTGATGTCGGCGCCCGGGGCGGTCGACATGGGCTGGTTGTCGACCGTCGATCGACGTTCGCCGACGGGCGGCAATGTTGCGCGCGCTCTTTCGAGCATCGCCGGAGAGGGTTCGGGCAGGTTCACAAGATCGTACTTGACCCATTGGAGGCAGAGTCCGCGGGCGGGGGCCGTCGGACCGGCCTTGGTTCGATCCTCGGCGGCGAGGATGTCGGCGGAGATTTCGGGGAGCCATTGGCCTCTTCCGAATTCGCATAGTGTGCCGACCATGTTGCGCACCTGTTTGTAGAGGAATCCGTCTCCTTCGATGTCGATCCGGACTTCCTCGCCGACGCGATAGATCTCGATTCGATGAATCGTGCGTACATTGTGCTGGCGATCATTGCCAGCGGAGGCGAAGGAGGAGAAGTCGTGGAGACCGATCCACGGGGCGGCGCCGGCGCGCATCCGATCGATATCGAGATGGCTCCAGACGTGGTAGACCTTCGACTGGTTCATCGATTCGCAGGGTCGCGTGACGGCGTTGTGGATTCTGTAGCGATAGAGTTTCGATACGCTGGATCGCGTGGCGTGGAACGTCAGGGGGACTTCGCGCACGTTGAGCAGCGAGATGTCCTTGGGCAAACGTGATCCGGCGCTTCGCATGATGGCGATTTCTCGCATTTCAGAGGGTGTCAGGATGCCGGCGACGTAGCCGGCCGCGTGGACGCCGGAGTCCGTGCGGCTGCAGCCCAGAAGATTGACGCGATGGCGCAGCGTGCGGCGGAGGGCCTGTTCGAGGGCTTCCTGGACGGTTCGCATGCCGGGTTGAAACTGCCAGCCGTGGAATTCCGTGCCGTCGTATGCCAATGTCATCATGAGGTTGCGCAGCATCGTGGGCGCATCGTATTCGTTTGATGCGATGGCGTCATGTGGGGATTGATTCCTGGGAGCGGTTATTCGGCCGCGTCGATTGGATTCGGAACGGGCTTGTCGTTTGATGCGTTGACACTGACGGATCCGCGATGCGTCCTGGGGCGATCGCCGGTTCGCGCGTAGCGATTCGTGTGCGTGAACTCCATCAGTCTCTTCGGGTCCACTTGCCAGTAGCGACAGATCTGCCGGCCTCCCTGGGCCTTCGCGAAGGCCGTGGCGAGGTCCGCCCTGGACATGAGTTCGTCGGGCGTCAGGTTTGCGTCGGTGCTTTCGCACTTTGCGACGCCGATGCTGAGCGTGAAGTGTTTGGGTTGCGTGCCGGCATCGAAGGCGATGGCTTCGAAAGTCCGGAGCACGCGCATGGCCATGGCGTCGGCCGTCGCCTCGTCGCCTTTCTTCAGGATGATGGCGATGGCGTCGCCTGCTATTCTGCCGACGCGGCAGTCCATCGAAATGAGTCGTTTGGTCAAACGCGCCAGCATGATGATGATATCGTCGCCGAGGTCATAGCCATGGTTTGTGTTGATGGCCGACAGATCGTCGATGTCGCAGATCATCAGGTAGGCGTCTCGATCGCGCCGAAGACAGGAAGAGACGGCTTCTGTTACATGCATGAAAAACTGGCGTCGGTTGTCGAGCCCCGTCGCCTGGTCCATCATTGCGAGCTTCTTGTATTGCTCCCGAAGGTTCGCCTCTCGCAGGGCGACTTTGATTCTGGCGAGGAGCAGCGAAACGCGGATGGGTTTCGCGATGAGATCATTGGCGCCGGCGTCGAAACACTTCTGAATCAGATCGTCGGAATCGATGTTCCGTGTGGTGAAGATGACGGGCGTGTCCGCCGTCATGATTCGGTTCTTCAATTCACGACAAATCTCGTAGCCGCGATCGACTTCGATATCGGTGTCGAGAACGATGACGTCGGGTGAATATCGTTCGGCGACGGAGAGTCCGGACTCGCCGTCTTCGGCGATGATCGTTCGATAGCCGACGTTGCGCATGGATGTCGAGATCGCGTCGGCGATCTCCTTTTCATCCATGATCACAAGTACCAGGGACGATTCGGTCGTGCGGATTTCGTCGTGTCGGGCCATGTGTTGTGATACCTGGTCACGCTGACTGATGAGAAGCTGCGAATTTGTGATTCTTATCGGTTATCGACGATGCCACGCTTATTAATCCGTGCGTCTGATCACGCATATCGGCGGGATGCGAATGTCGGAATCGTTGCAACCCGTTTTTCTGTAGAAGGTTGTGAGGGGCGTTGTCGGTTGCCGCCGAGGATCAGGGGTCTATAATCTCGGGATGGAGAGAGACATTGATCGGACGCTGTATTCACGCGAGCAGATAGAGCGGCGTGTGCAGGAAATGGCGGCGGAAATCGCGAAAGTTTATCACGACGCGGCGGATGATCTGGTGATCGTACCGGTACTGACGGGGTCGATCATTTTCGTTGCGGACCTGATCCGGCATCTGCCATTCAAGATGCGAATCGGGTTGATGACTGTGAGCCGATATCGCGGCGCGACGACGGAGGGCGGCGCGACGCAGATTTTGCGCGATCTGACGGTCGATATTAAGAATCGGCATGTCCTGGTCGTCGATGATATTCTGGATACGGGAAACACGTTGCGGGCCGTTTCCGAGCAGTTGATGGAGCGGGAGCCCGCGAGTCTTCGATTGTGTACGCTGCTCCGAAAGCCGTCGAAAGCACCGAAAGATCTGACGGCGGACTTCGTTGGATTCGACATCGACGACGTGTTTGTCGTGGGCTACGGCCTGGACTTCAATGATCATTATCGCAACTGGCCGGATTTGGCGGTCCTGCGACCTGAGCTGTATCAATGAAACGCGATCCGCATAACCTGAGTCGCTTCGATCGGCGCATTCCCGTGCATACCGAGGGGACGTCGAGCGGCGTGATGGAAATGCCGCTGGCGGGCGCGGTTCCGGCAGAGCTGCTGGACGGCGGAGAGACCGTTCTGTTCGCCGTCAAGCCGTCGGCGTGGTTCGTTCTGATCGTCTCGGCGCGCTGGCTGGCGGCGGCAATCGTGCTCGGTGTCCTGTCGTACACTGTGATTCCATCGCAGTACGCCTGGTATGCTTCGCAGGCGGCGATTCTGATGGCTGCCGGGCGATTGAGTTGGGCGACGTTCGAATGGGTCGCTCGGTTTTACGTACTGACGAATCGGCGCGTCATGAGTATTCGCGGCGTGATCGCGGCGGAGATTTTCGCGGCGCCGCTGCGGACGATCGAGCGGACGGCCGTGTTCGAATCGCCGGGGGAGCGCGTGTTTCGCGTGGGATCGGTCGAATTCGCTTCGGGATCGATGGGTCGCGGCGCCTGGGAGATCGTGGCCCGCCCTGTCGAAATGCACGAACGCTTGCAGCATGCAATCCGGCGCGCTCGCGGCGGCGGAAACGGGATAAGTTGACAATGACGAATTCTCTATTCTTGTTCGAAAGACGTTCTGTTGCGGCGATCATGTTTGCGGCGGCCGTGTTTCTTTTGGCGGGGCAAGCGGTGGCGGACGACAAGCCGGCGAAGCAATCATCGCCGAACATGTTTGACCAGATCCGCATGCTTCAGGATCAGGCCAAGTCGATCAGCGACAACTGGTCGATCGAGGCGATGCGCATCAAGGAAGCGCACAACATCATGTTCCAGCGGAACGGCTGGACGAGCGAGTCCGATCTCTTCGCACTCAATTTGATCAACGACATTTCGTCGTATGGTCCTTTCGACGCCCAGGCGCGCGAGGGCGCATTCCTGCGCGGTCTGGAGAGTCGATACGGGTTTTCGCAGGGCCAGCTCGACATCGTGAACGACGAGATGCGCAACGAGTCGATGATGTTCACGATGAAGCATTTCGACAAGCTGATGCCCGTCGCGCTGGAGGCCGTGCAGGCGAAGGCGGCCGGCGAACCCTTCACGCCGGAAATGGTGGCGCGATGGTCGCAGCAGCTCTCGCCCGTGATGGACGAGGCGCTCGAAGGTCTGGATCGCGTGCGATCGAAAATCGAACCGACGATGGATGAATCGCAGAAGGAGATCATGTTGAAGGACATGGCGGCGATTCAGCGGCGGCACGATCACGTCAAGACACAGGTTGAGAAGTGGAAGCGCGGAGAGTGGACGCCGTACGATTTCGGCGTGGAGAATTATCCGGAGTACGCTTCAGTCATCGGGGACTATCCACGGCCCGGCGCCGTTTCCGCGGGTGCGAACGTGCCGACGCCCGAGCAGATGAGCTTCGAAGCGGCGCGTCGCGACATGTCTCAATGGGAGAAATACGTCGCGGAGTTCGTCAATAAGTACGAATGCGACGAGAAGCAGCGGAACGCGGCCAACGGCATTCTGAAGGACTGCGAGTCGGAAGCCGCCAAGTACCTGGCCGCGAACGGTGAAGATCTCGAATACAACGAACGCCGGGCCAAGGAGTCTCCCAGCAAGCGAAAGCGCGCGTATCACGCGAAGAAGGCCGACGAACTTCGTCGTCCGATCGGGAAGATCTTCGATCGATTGTGTCGCCGCCTGGAATCGAGCGTCCTGAATCGCGATCAGCGACGGCAACTCGCCAAAGACAAGTCCAAGTCCTCCGGCCAGGGCAAGGGATCGAGCAGCGCCGCATCGGGCAGCGCCGCATCGGGCAAGACGGCGTCGCGCACGAGCCACGAGTGATCTCGGGGCGATGGCGGCGCTGGGCGTTGGCACGGCGCGCCGCGCATCGGCTGCCTATAGAGCATTGCGGCCGATGCATCACACTTCGGACAGGGCGCCCGTACGCCGGCGGTCGACACTGGGTGGCAAGCACCCAGCGGCAAGAGTGACAACATGACGACGTTGGGCGTTGGCATGGCACCCGCGCGTATTGACTCGACACTCACATTTCGCCGTCAATTCAGCAATCTAAGGCAATTCGCATTTTCTACGACGGCTTTCTTTTGAACGGCGTTCGTCGCTGGCAATTGGTCGCATCAACTTCGTTTGGCGGCGATTGCGTTTGTCCGCATTCATGCGCGGCGTCGAGTCCATCGATGCAACGGGGCTGAGCTTCTTTAGGCGTTCGGGCGTGATGATTTCGTCGAATCCGCGTTCGCCGCGGCGGGCCTCTTCACGCAATGCCCGATAGGCGGGATCGCTGGTCAGGGCTTTTCCCATGCGCTGTCGGAATCGTTCTTCGCAATGGGTGATGCGACCGACGGAACAATCCAGGGCTTTGGCGAGTTTCCGGATGGACGTCTTCGCTTCGGGTTCGGGGATTCGCCATCGTTCCTGGGCGCAGCGTTCGATGACTTCGCGCGTGCCGGGGGCACAACGCGGAGCGCGTTTCATGTCGTCGACAACCTGGCGCATGGCCGCATCGAGTCGTTCGGAAATGAGATCGCCGATGCGCAACGGGTTCGGACCTTCCGATTCCAATGCGCGTCGCGGAGGCGGGACCGTCGCGTCGCCGAGGCGCTGGGCGATCGGCAGGGGCGCGCCGGTATGGGCGTTGGCGCAGGCTGAAAGTCCTTTCGAGCGGCGTCGGCGCTGCGTGATGAAAGGGATGCGGACTGGGGCTTCATTCTCGTGGACGTATCGACTGATGGCGAAGTGAATCCGGGCGATGGCGTAGGGGGCGAAGTGTCCATGCGTCTTTGCGTTGTGATTTCGCACAGCTTCGATCAGGGCAAGGCATCCTTCCTGGAAGAGCTCGTGGGCTTCGCGATTACCGCATCGACGGATGAGATGTCGATGTCGACGAAGTGTGTGCTGGACGAGGGGCAGATGCGCCTCGACCACGGCGCGTTGTTGATCGCTCAGGACTTCGAGCGGAATGGAATCGTCTTCACCTGGATGCATGGTTTCCGCTCCGTGATTCGGGGGTTGATGAACAACGACGCGCGATCCGCTGGAAGTGCTCGAATGATCGCCGCTCCGTTCGATACCCTAACATATACCAAACATAGGGAATAGTCAACCGAATGCCGGTTTCTGCTTTGGAGCGAACTCATTCGGTCGTTGTTGTGAATTGATGCCGAACACTCGGCGTAATGCCGTGATGGAAAGACAGTGATATCCGCATCAACCTGCGTCTCGCTGACTCAGCGTGGCAATCCGAGTTCGCCACGTCGCTGGCAATTCGTCGCCGCGAGGGCGCGGCGGCTCTGCATGCCGCCGCATTCGCAGTCCGTTCACGGCGTTGCCCTTTGATGACGGGAATGACTTTCTTGAACCGATGCGCAGAGAGGAATCATCGACGCCATGAAGTGCCACACAGTTGGCATTTCTGTGGGCCGGTGCGCCGAGCGTATGGCAGTCAGGCGCTGTTCAGGTATTGAATCCACTTTTCGCGCATGCGAAGGATGGACTGACCGACGTGCATGTCGAGGATGGCGTCGGGGGTGATCCAGGCGAGTTCGTGGGATTCGTCGCTGACGAGGTAAGCGGGATCGCCATGGATGCGGCACAGGAAGCGAATGTCGTAGTGGAGATGTTCGGGAACGTCACCGCGGGCGGGGATGGGATGGACGTCGAGATCGAAGATATCCGCGGAGACGGCCGTGATGTCGGCGATGCCGGATTCCTCGACGGCTTCTTTGAGTGCGACATTGAGGACGTCGGCGTCGCCGTCGCAATGGCCCCCGAGCTGGAGCCACTTGTCGAGCTTGCGATGATGCGTGAGCAGGACACGTCCGGCGGATTCGTCGATCAGCCAGGCGGAGCCGGTGATATGACCGGGTAGATGGGAGCGCTTGAAGCAGTCGGGTGTGGACTCGACGAATCGGATGATGCGCTGCCGGGCGTCGATTTCGGTGGGGTTAATGGGGGCGTATTGGGCGAGTTTGTTGAGGAGGTCTTGGCGGTGCATGGGTGATTCGTGTCTGTCCAGAAATGTCAGTGTTAATGTTGATCCTGAATCGCAAGTGTCGCCCGCATCGCGTTGAGAATCAAATACCGCTCATGTCGTGCGATTGGTATTGGGCGTCCGGGGCGTTGCGTCAGTCCACGAACGATGCCATGTCAAATGCGTTACGCAAGAGGTGGAATGCAATACCCCAGGCGACGACTGTGGTGACGATGATCGCCAAAGCCCGCTTCGGCGTGACGCGAGGATGGTCGCCGAGGTGCATGATCACGCCGACGAACGACGCGCAGAACGCGATCGGTACAGCACTCGTCATGGCATTCGTGACGTGGTACAGGAAGTTGACGACGGGGCCGATCGATTTCGGATCATTGATCAAATGGGCAGGTGCGTGGCCAAGTGTGGCCCATGCCGCAAATTGAGTGACGTAGTACATGATGAACACGAAGATCGGCCATGCGGCGCCGGCGAAGAGGAGGCGCCGCGGCCATCGGGCGGGGCGACGGGCTGCGGTTGAGAACGTCGTCGGCGACTCGGGATCGAATTCGCGGCTGCATTCAGGGTAACGATGAGTCATTGTGGAACGCAGATCGTATTGGCAATTCCGGCAGAATATGTCGGCTACCCCCTACGGGAAACAGGCATCTTCTTCGATTCCCCAAAGAGAAGGCGTCGCCAGTTCGACGCTGTTACGCGCCGGATCGCGAACGTAGATGGATCGGGCGCCGTTGGGCCATTCGATTTCGCGTTCGATTTCGACGAATTTCTCATTCAGGGAGTCTCGCCAGGCGTCGAGTTCGTCCGCGGCGACGGCAAAGCAGACGTGTCCGGGGCCGCTCGCGCCGTGGGTCGGGACGGGGAATCGGGTCTGCGATGCATCCTGCGTGGCGATGGGGTTGAACAGGAAAAAGCAGCGGCCGCCGATACGAAAGAAGACGTGGCGATCCGGGGTATTCGAGAATGCTTCGAGACCGAGGATTCGGGCGTACCAGTCGGCGGTTTCTTCAAGGTCTTCCGCATAGAGGCAACACTCGAGGATTTCGCGAACTTTCACGATGCGGCTCCGGATTCCTGGGGCGCGCTAACAGATGGGGCGGAACAAATATTGTGAACAAGCATACCACGAAAACGGGTCAAGCGATCGCGGATCGGCGAATCGACTGATGCGATGTTGCCGGGTATCAAATCGGCGAGCGAACCCCATCGCCCGGCGAGGGATTGGCGGCTACATTATCTTCATGCACACGAATTCCATCCGATACGGATTATTTGCAAAAACCCTGATTCTCATCGCGTTCTTCGCCGGTCTCGGGCTGATGACGCCATCGTTGGTGCGAGGCGAGGAACCATCGGATCCGGCCTCGCAGCCGGCGACGCAGCCAACGTCGCAGCCGGCGGGCGTGGAAGTCGATCCGACGATTGTCAGTCCGCCGCCTTTGGCGCCGGTCAAGATGACCAATGAGGACGAAATTCAGTCGCTTCTCAAGCAGGTCGAGCAGTCGACTGTTCTCGAGGAAGCCAAGAAGAACGAAGCGCTGAGCGCGTTACGCGAGGCGAAGGCGAAACTGGAGCAAAAGAAGACCTGGAACGAACGGGCGGACAGTTTCAAGGATCGAATTGACAAGGCGCCGCAGGAATTGGAGCGGCTGCGTCAGCTTGATCCGACGACGCAACCCGCGACGACGCAGCCGACGACAGCAGAGACAGCCAGCCTTGAAGAGCTCGAAGTGCAACTTCGGGCGGAACAGGCGAAGCTGGACGTGAATGCGACGCGTATGAAGAACGCGGAAGAAGCACTGGTGCGTCGCGGCACATTCCTTGCGGAAGGGCCCAAGGAGATTGGAAAGACGCGCGATGAATTGGCGCAGCTCGGAACGGATCCGGTCAAACAGGATGGACCTGAGCTCGTCGTTGAAGCGACGAAAAGTAAGCGTGCGGCGACGCGGATGATGCTCGAGCAGAGGCTCGCGGCATTGGAGTCGGAATCCCGGTTTTATGAACTGCACGGCGAGTTGTTGCTGTTGGAGCGCGATCGCGCCGTGCAACGTCGTGATGCGCTGGAGGCGTCGATCAAGCAGTTGCGGTTCCGGGTTGCGGCATTGCGCCAGCAGGCCGCTGAGCAGGCGAAAGAGAAGGCAGAAGATGTCAATTCGCGCGTTCGGCGGCTGTTTCCTGAGATCGATGATCTGATCAAGGAAAACAAGAGACTGGGAGAGGATCTGGTTCAGGTTTCCCAGAAGCTGGCCGAGTTGGCCACGGTCGATCAGTCGATCGAAACGGATCTCAAGCGCGTTCAGGAAGAATTCAAGGATGCGAAGGAGCAGGAATCCACGGCCCGCGTCTCGCAGAGTTTCGGGATTCTCCTGCGCAGCCAGCTCGGAACGTTGCCGGACACGGGCGTGTACAAGCGACGGCGCGCCAATCGGCTGGGTGAGATCGAATTGGCGAATTTCGAGCACTCGAGTTACCTGGCGCGTCGCAACAAGCTGGCAAATCCCGATCGAATTGTCGAAGAGTGGGCCAAGAGGGTTTCGCCGGGGCTGTCGGAATCGGATCGAACGCTCGTGATCGATGAGATCCGGCGCCAGATCGAACTCAGCAAGGAAAATCTCGACAAGCTATACCTCGACTTTCCCAAGTATATCTACGAGTTGAACGAACTCGCCAACGTGCTGACGAAGCTCATCCAGACGACTGAAGAGTTCAAGGCGTATATCGATGAGCGGATTCTCTGGGTGCGAAGCGGTCAGCATATCGGTGCGGACAGATTCAAAGGGCTGTCGGCGGCAATACAGTGGTTTTTCGACGCGGAGCATTGGGGGACGTTTCTCAACGCGGCGGCGGACCATTACGCATCCAACTGGTTTCTGATCATTCCGGCGCTGATCGTCGTCGGCCTTTTGATCGGTATCCGCCGTTCCGTGAGGAAGCGATTACGAGAGCTGGCCGCGAAGGCCAGTGAGCCGCTGAGCACGGATTATTCCGTCACACTCTCCACGTGTTTCTATACGTTGCTTCTGGCAATTCCCTATCCGCTATTGTTGTATTTTCTTGGGCAGTTGTTCTTGCGGGTACCGGATTCGGGCGACTTCGCCAAGGCGGTCGCGGGCGGCTTCAACTCGGCGGCGCTCACGGCGTTTCCATTGCTGTTGCTGATTCACGTGTGCCGAGTGCAGGGGCTGGCCGGGGCGCATCTGGGATGGGATTCGAAGTCGATCGGCATTCTTCGGCGAAATCTGATCTGGTACGTCGGCGCGAGTGTTCCAGTCGGGTTTGTCGTCGGCATGTTGACGAGCCAGAGCGAAGAAGCGTATCGAGAGACATTCGGGCGGGACGTCTTCATTCTCGGGATGATCTTCCTCACCGTCTTTATCGCGCGCGTCTTCAAGCCGAGATCGGGCGCACTGACGCATTACATGATCCAACATCCGCAGGGGCGCCTGGTGCGCTTCCGCTATGTGCTCTATGCGTTTTTCCTGTCGATACCGATCGTAATCGCGACGGGTGCGGGGTTCGGCTATTACTACACGGCGTTGCGCATGGCGTCCCGATGCTGGCTGACGGCGATCATCTGGTCCGGCGCGGCGATCATCTATCTGCTGTTGATGCGCTGGCTGCTGTTGGCACGGCGCCGCATCGCCATCGATCAGGCAATGCGAAAGCGCGCAGAAGCGAAGGCGAAGGCTGAAGCCAAAGTGGAGGCGGAGCGTGTCGCGCGTCGCGATTCTGTCGACGGCGCGCATCCGGACGACGCGCCCGTCAAGGCGGCGCCGATCGAAGAGCCGATGATCAATATTCCGACACTGAGCCAGCAGACGCGGCAATTGATCGGCAGTCTGACGATCTTCACGGTCGTCACGTTGACATTCTGGGTCTGGGTAAGCGAGCTGCCGGCGCTCGGTATTCTGCGCAACGTCGAGATCGGCGAACTCGACATAACGGCGGCGGACATCGGTCTCGCGTTAATCGCGGCGATTGTTTCGACAATCGCCATTCGCAATATTCCGGCCATGCTCGAAATCTTCGTCCTCTCGCACCTGCCGATTGACGCCGGGACGCGTTACGCCGTGACGGCGATTTCGCGGTACGTCATCGGTTCGCTCGGCATCATCGTCACGTTCGGGCTGCTTGGTATCGGATGGTCCAAGGTGCAATGGCTCGTCGCGGCGGTCAGTGTCGGCCTGGGATTTGGTCTGCAGGAGATTTTCGCGAACTTCGTATCGGGATTGATCATTCTGTTCGAGCGACCGATCCGTATCGGGGACACGGTGACTGTCGGCACGCAGACGGGGACGGTTTCCAAGATTCGCATTCGCGCGACGAGTATCACGGACTGGGACAACAAGGAGCTCGTGGTTCCGAACAAGCGATTCGTGACGGACGAGATTACCAACTGGACGTTGTCGAATCAGATCCTGCGGCTGGTGATTCCGGTGGGGGTTTCCTATTCGTCGAATCCGCGGCAGGTACGCGATGTCTTCATGGATGTGATCAAGGCGAACGGCAAGTCCATGGACGATCCGCCGCCTCGCGTCTATTTCCTCGGGTTCGGCGACAGTGCGTTGAATTTCGAATGTCGTGCGTTCTTCAAGAATTTCGACGACTTGATGATGGGGCGGCATCAGCTCTACACGGAGATTTTCGAGGCCTGCAAGCGCGAGAATATCGAGATTGCATTCCCGCAGCGGGACATTCACGTTCGGAGTATCAATGCGGTATTGCCGGTTCAGCAGGATTCGGGCGATCCGAAAGCACTGAAGGCCGAACGCGACCAGACGCAGGCGTAGTTGTTCTTCTTTCTGAATAGCGGCGTTAGCGGCATGCTTGCCTTTTTGGGCAAGCATGCCGCTTGGCCGGTGTTCGTACACAGATCAAAAATTCGCACATCGCTCGACCGGCTCCCTGACGGTCGCGGCTCGGAAGGGCATGCAGACGTTGGGCGTCGGCATGGCACTCGGCGTCGTGCGTATTGTCAGTCGGTCTTGACGAGTTTCGGGGCGTCGGTTCCGTTGAGTTCGAAGGTTTCGCCGGCGTGGGCCATGATGACGTTCTTGAAGCCGTCTTCCTTGAGCGTTGCCTGGAATTTCGACATCTGATCTTCTTCGCCGTGAACGAGGAAGACGCCCTTGGCCTTCGGGGCATGCGGCGTCATCAGTTTGCGCATCTCGTCGCGATCGGCGTGTGCGCTGAATCCGTTGAGCACGCTGACTTGCGCTTTCAGATCAAACTTCTCGCCGAAGATGCGAATCTGCTTGTCGCGTTCGACGATGCGTCGGCCGAGCGTGTGGGCCGCCTGGAAACCGACGATCAGGATTGTGTTTCGACCGTTCTCGACGTTGTTCTTGAGATGATGGCGGATGCGGCCGGCTTCGCACATACCGCTGGCGGAGATGATGACACAGGGCTTCGGGCTTTTGTTGATGTCCTTGCTCTCCTGGACGGATCGCGTGTAGGTGCAATAGTCGCAGCCGAGGATATCGCCGGTCTGCCTCAGGAACTCTCGCGCTTTCTTGTCGAACAGCTCCGGATGCATCCGGAAGACCTGCGTTGCGTTCGTGGCGAGCGGGCTGTCGACGAAGAGCGGAATCGGCTCGATCGCCTTCTCGGCCATCAGTTGATGCAGGTAATAGACGATGACTTGCGTTCGACCGACGCTGAAGGCGGGGATGATGATCTTTCCGCCGCGCGCGACGGTGTCGTTGACGACTTTCGCGAGTTCGCTCTTCAAGTCGCCGCTGGGGGGATGAATTCGCGCGCCGTAAGTGCTTTCGCAGATGTAGTAGTCGGCGTCGGGGAACGGCGCCGGATCGCGGAGGATCGGCATGTCCGGGCGTCCGATGTCGCCGGAAAAAACGAGTCGGACGACGCGGCCCTTGGGCGGCGTGTATTCGATCTCGACGGAGGATGAGCCGAGCATGTGGCCGGCGTGATGGAAACGGGCCTTGACGCGCTTGGTGACCCAGAACCATCGTTCCTGCGAGACGGATTGAAACTGGCGAATCGCCTGTGTCGCGTCCTCTTCCTCGTAGAGCGGCTCGACGGGCGGCTGGCCTTTTCGTTCGAGCTTCTTGTTCAGGTACTTCGTATCTTCCTGTTGAATGTGCGCCGAGTCGGCCAGCAGCAGCGCGCAAAGGTCGCGCGTGGCGGGCGTCGTGTGAATCGGTCCCTCGAAACCGTTGGCGACGAGCATGGGGAGGCGACCGCAATGGTCGATGTGCGCGTGTGACAGCACGACGGCATGCAGTGTTTTTGCATCGAAGGCGAAATGGCGATTGCTCTTGATCGATTCCGATCGCTTGCCCTGGAAGAGGCCACAGTCGAGTGCAATTCGCTTTCCGTCGGCTTCGAGCAAATGAAGCGAGCCGGTCACTTCGCGGGCGGCGCCGTGAGAGGTTACGGTCAACATTCGGATAATTCCTCAGTGTTTTCGGTTGATGTCGGCTTGATTTGGTAGCCGAGGCGGGCGCGTGTGTCAAATTGGACACATTCGTGCAACGCATCAAATGAATGCGGGACGTTCAAGGATGCTGAACTTTCCGATGACGCGTCAGTCGGGGATGCAGGCGCCCTGGCCGTCGGAGTTCAGTTCGACGAACAGGGCTGTCTGGCTGTCGAGAGCGTTGACACTGCCGTCACAATTGACATCGGCGGCGAGAATGACGTCCGGGTCCGTCACTTCGGAATCGATCACGTCCGTGATGAGTTGTCGATCGGCGGCATCGGTACAGCCGGAATCGTTGACGTCGCCGAGGAGTCGGACCTGGATGGGTATCAACGCGTAGCCGAAGTTGCCGTGATCGTTGCCCCAGACCATGACTTCGACGTAGTGGGAGAGGCCGGCGGGGGAATAGCCGGGCCGATTGGGGGCACGGAAGGTCGCGTCGCTGGTTCCATCTACGGAGACGAGCGAGAAAAAGGCGGTACTCGCAGAATCGAAGGGTTTGAACGTTGTCCAGCTGAAAGCGTAGGAGCTGTTGTTCAACGGATCGTTTGTGATCAGTGCCGACACATCGATTCTGCAGTTGGTCGGCGGATTGAGCATGGACGGAATATTCTCATAGATCCAGGATCGATTGGCGACGATATCCGCGACGATCGAGTCGCCGCAGGTCACGTTGTCGCAGGACGTGCCTTCGGGAAGTGAGTTGCCCTTCATGAAGTTGCAGGACGTCTGCGTGAGGTCCATGCACATGTCGTTGAACAGGCAGCAGGCGCGGAGTTCGCAGTCGACGTTGTCGCAGATGGAGTCGTCGCCCTTGTAGGTTCCGCCTTCGACTTCGCAGGTTTGCTGGGAAATGTCGTCACTGCAGAAGGCGCCGAAGCAGCACGCGCCGACGGGGATGCACGATTCAGTGCAATTGGTTCCCGTGCCGTTGAAGACGCCCTGAATGGCGAGGCATGACGATTCGGGCATGACAATGCAACCGCCGAACTCGAGGCAGCATGCGCCGCTGACGCTGTCGCACGTGCCCGTGATACAGATCGTGTTGTCGCCCTGGTACGAGCCATTCAAGGCGTCGCAGACGATTTCAAAGTACTCAGTACATGTCAGGGTTTCGCCGTCGAAGTAGCAGCAGGCGCCTGTGGGCGGATTGCACGGATCGTTGTCACAGGTTGTGTCGTCGCCCTGATACGTGCCGTCGGACAGACTGCAGGCCGATTGCGTCAGGATTTCGCAGATTGCGCCCAGCGGGCCGCGCCCGGCATTGAGGCAGCAGGCGCCCACGGGCAGGCAGGTCATAAAGTCGCAGGTCGTGCCTTCGCCTTCGAAGCTGCCGCCGGACTTGTTGCAGAGGCCTGCGCTGAGTTCGACGCAATAGGGGCCGGACAAATCCGTGAGACAGCAGGCGCCTTCGTTGGGAAGGCAGGTGCCGGTTTCGCAAATCGTGTCGTCGCCGAGGTAGTCGCCCTCGATGTCGTCGCATTCGTCCATCGTCTTGATGGAGCAGCTGGTGCCGCCTGAGCAGCAGGCGCCAGTGGGTTGCGGGCATTCCGCATCGAGGCAGGAGACGTCGTCGCCGGCGTAGAAGCCGTCGTTTTCTCCACAGTCCACGGCGGTCTCGATGGAACAGCTGCCGTCGTCATAGCAGCAGGCGCCGGTCGGGATCGGGCATTCCGCGAACTGGCAGGATGCGCCGTTGCCCTGGTAGTCGCCGCCGGATTTCAGGCAGTCGCTTTCCGTCAGAATCGAGCAGCTTCCGTCGCCCAGGCAGCACGCCCCGTCGGGTTGCGGGCAGTCGCTGGTTTCGCAATTGGACGCGTCGCCCTGATAGGATCCTTCGATGTTTTCGCAGCTGGTTTCCGTCGTGTCGACACAGGTGCCGTTGCCGAGACAGCAGGCGCCCTGCGGCGTTGCACAGGTGGTGCTGTTGCAGATTGTCTCGTCGCCCTGATACGTACCTTCGCCCGCCTGACAGATGGCTTGCGTCGTGATATTGCAGACGGTTCCCGAACAGCAAGCGCCTGTCGGGAGCGGGTTGCCGGCGCCGCAGTTCGTGCCCACGCCGTTGAATGAGCCGCCCTGATTGGTGCAAAGCGTCAGCGTTGTTTCGACACATGTGAGCGAGAAATCGCAGGCGCCGATTTCGCAGACGTCGCCGAGGCCGTTGTTGTCGGCGTCGGTCTGGTCGGGGTTCACGATAGAGAGGCAGTTGTCGCAGGCATCGATGACGCCGTCGTTGTCGACGTCGGGCTGGCAGGCGTCGATGAGACCGTTCTCGTCGCAGTCCTCGTAATCGCCCGATTGGAGATCGTCTGCGTCGTTGATTCCGTTGGCGTTGCAGTCGTCGATCGGGTTGCGGATTGTGATGACGATCGTGTCACCGGGCAGGTAGTCCTGATTGAGTACGAGTGTGTCTTCGAGCAGGACTTCGCCGGGCGTGATCAGGTTTGAGATGACCTGGGCGGACGCGGAATGTCCGATGGCCGTGGCGCGAATGTCGATTCGTTCGACGATGGTTCGTAGGATGGCGGTCGACGCGCCGGCGCCTTCGGCCTGGAGGACGCGGGACGTCAGGCGAACGTCCTCCTGCGAGAACGTAAACGTGGCGTCGACGCGCACCTGCACGCCGGCTTCGTTGTTGACGATGACAAGGACAGATTCGCCGATCCCGGGAATGGGAAAGCCGATCAGTTCAAACAACTCGCAGCCGCTGTTGCCGACGATCGACGCCAAGGCGAGACCGACGAGCAGCGTCGTCTTCCGGGCGAATCGCCCCATGTGAAATCCTCTCACAAATCGCGTAGAAGTACGTCCAGCCAGCCCCCCTAAATGCCGGGAGAATCCTGAAGCGTGGCCGGCCACTCATGAACCCCTCATTCTATGCGATAAATAGCCGTGGTGAAGCCAGGAATCCCCGAGCGGGGTGCCGCAAATCCGAGAATCCGCGGAATTGCGCCGATATCGGTCCCGATGGGTGATTTCGGGCGGCAAGCGCCATGGGAGATCGAATGGGGAATGGGTTGGTGAACTGCCACCGGGCGGACAAGCGAGGGTATAACCCCCATAATAGCCGTGCGAATTTCGCGCGCCTGGAAATCCTGTTTGCCGCCAACCCAGAGGACTCATCGTGGTCGCCGTCTGTACGCCCAAGAAGTGCCTGTTTCTGCTCGTCGTCGTTCTTGCCGCAGCGCGGCCGGTCGCGGCGGTTGATTCGTGGTTGATCGTCGAGTCCGACGTGATCGACAGCGGTACGAGCACCTGGATCGCTTTTGTAACGGGAGATGCGTTTCCGATCGGAGACGGGATTGTCGATCCGGCGCGCGTCGAAGGCCTCCATGACGTCTTTGGAAAAGTCGTGCGGCCGATCGAGGGCCTGCGGGCGGAAGACGACGCCGTGGCCGTGCGACGCGCCTTCGATCAGGCGGGTTTTCATCTGCTGGGGCTCACGCTGAAGCCGCGAATCACGACGCTCGAAGGCGACGTGTTCGATCAGTACCTCATCGAGGAGCGGGCGAACGAGGCGCTGCGGATTCGACAGGAGTCGCCATCGCGCCATCTGCCGGTCAAAGAACGTTACACCAAATATGCGAAAACGATTCTCGAAGTCGGCGCCGCGGAAGACAAGAAAGAAGGTTGGTTACAACCGATCGGGCATCGTCTCGAGTTGGTGCCGCTGACCAATCCGACGCTTTGGCAAAGCGGCGAGACAATTCAGATCCAGGTGCTTCTCGATGGGCATCCATGGCCGGAGGTACCGATCGTCGCAGGTCACGCCGGGCAGGCGATGCGCGACGATGATGTGCGGACGCGGACCAACGAGCGCGGCATCGCGTCGATTCGATTGTCGCAGTCGGGGCATTGGTACGCGAAGGCGCATCTGATTCGTCCGTACGACGGGCTGGGTGATTACGAATGGGAAAGTTTCTGGTCGACCTACACGTTCCGCGTCAAAGGGAAAGTGGACGTCAGCGGATCGATGCAGATGCTTCGCGCGATTCACGGCCGGATCAACCCGTGGGCCGTGGCCGGCTTCATCATGGGCGAGCGGGCGTTGATCGAGTTGCGACTGCCATATGGGAGCACGGATTTTCTCGCCGTTCAGCATGGCCCGATTCAGCTTCCCTACACGGGGATGATCGACGGCCTTCAGGCGGCGACGGGGGCCACGATCGGAAAACTGAACCTCAAAATGAAAGATGCGCCAGAGGATGAACTTCGATGCGAGTTCTTTCATCTCTCGACGGGCGAGGGGATCGCCTATCGCATGAATGACGACATGCTTGCCAAGCTGATGGCCGTTGAAGGGCACGACGCGGAAAGCCTGGCGGTTCGAATGATGACGATGTCGGCGGAGGAGCTGTTTGATTCGCCGACGCGATCGGGCAGCCCGGTTCCGGCGCCGGCGCCGACAGATGGGGACGTCGGGGCTTCATCGGCGGCGAACAATGTGCGGATTCGGGAAGCGGCGCTCAAGCCGTTGGTTCGACTCGTGCAGCATCGCATGCGATCGCCCATGCCGACGCAAGTTGACGGGTCGGACGCGCGCATCGTCCGCGCGGATGCGCTGTCGCCATCGGGCGACGATCATGATGCGAGCGTGGCGTTGATCGAGTCGGGGGCGTTGCCGGGCGGGAGTTCGAAGCGGGCAGGTGTTCGTCGGCGTTCGCGAGGATTGGCGGAAACGTTGTGGCGGGCGGAAACGGGATTCGAGCGACCGGCTCCGAAGGAGAAAAAGGGGCTTCTTTCCCCACTGTTTGAGAAGCCGGAGGTCCGCGTGACAGCGCGATGACTGCAGCGTATCCCGATCGGGATTCACGTTGGGCAAGGCTCCTCGCCTGCTCATCAATTGCACTTGTCATTCGGTCCGATGGAAATCGATCCATCGTCGCGGCGTCGTTGATCGACGATTGCTTCAACGACGGCGCATCGATCCGATCGGTCGCGTCCATGCGATCTGAGTTCATTTCGGTTCCTTTCAAATGGGGTATTTTCACGGCGGCGCCCTGAGGGCCGTCTCGCGTTTCCCCCGGCAACGGCGGAGGCGGCTGCGGGTTCCAGGCGAGGTAGGCGAAGACTGCTCCGCCGGCCAGCGCCAATGTGAGTCGTCCGGCATCTTTCAGCCGATTGCGTATCCAGGTGGATTCATTCGTTTTCATGATGTCGCTCAGTGCGTTGTTGCTCGATATCTGTCTACTGTGTGGACGGCATTGACATCGACGACAAGTCCCCGGCGACATTTGCCGACTGGCGTCGAAATCGGTTTTTTTTTCTTCAGTCGCCGGACGGGGCTGGTATGGCGAATCGGAATTCGCGCGTGGGGCATCGCGTTCGGCAGTATCGCCAGGCGCGATGCAGCGTCGATTTCAGCATGCCCCGGCGGATTTCGGGCCCTTGCCGATGAGCGATGCACGCTATCTAATGTCCCGTCCCAAGTTACGAAAATCCCGCAACTGCAAAATGTCTGTCGAAAGGAACGAACCCGTTGAGCACCGAGGCGATTGTCAAGAAGTACAAGGATCGCAAGGCCCTGATCGGGGTCATGGGCATGGGCTATGTCGGTCTCCCGCTGGCGCGGACATTCGGCGCGGCGGGATTTGCGACGCTCTGTTTCGACGTCGATCCCGACAAGATCAAGAAGCTGAACGCCGGCAAGAGTTACATCAAGCACATCCCCGACTCGACGATCAAGGACCTGGTCGCGTCGAAACGATTCCGCGCGACGGACAAGATGTCCGAGTTGAACAAGCCGGACGCGATCATCATCTGTGTGCCGACGCCATTGTCCAAGACGCGTGATCCGGACATGAGCTACGTGGAATCGACGGCGCATGCGATTGCCAAGCGACTGCGCAAAGGCCAGTTGATTACGCTGGAGTCGACGACGTATCCGGGAACGACGCGGGAGTTGCTGCTGCCGATCCTCGAAGCCGAGAGCGGGCTGAAGGCGGGCAGGGATTTCTATCTTGCATACAGCCCGGAGCGGGAAGATCCCGGCCGGAAGGACTTTACGACGGAGACGATTCCAAAGCTTGTTGGTGGTCACGACAAGGCGAGTCTGCGGATCGCGATGGCGATGTATTCCGCGGCGCTGAGTCAGGCGATTTCCGTCGGCAGCTGCGAAGTCGCGGAAGCCGCGAAGATCGTTGAGAACGTCTACCGCTGCGTGAACATCGCGATGGTCAACGAACTCAAGATGCTCTTCGACAAGATGGGCATCGATGTGTGGGATGTCATCGAGGCGGCGAAGACGAAGCCGTTCGGTTATTCGGCGTTCTATCCGGGACCGGGCCTGGGCGGTCACTGCATTCCGATCGATCCGTTCTATCTGACGTGGAAAGCGCGACAGTACGGCGAGCCGACGCGGTTCATCGAGCTGGCGGGCGAGATCAACACGGACATGCCGGAGTATGTGATCAATCGGCTGGCGCTGGCACTGAATGATGCGAAGAAGCCGATTCGCGACTCGAAGATCCTGGTGCTGGGGCTGGCGTACAAGAAGGACGTCGATGACATCCGGGAAAGCCCGAGCATCGAGTTGATTCACCTGTTGCAGAAGCACGGCGCGAAGGTCGATTACAACGATCCGCACGTGGCCCGAACGCATCGGGGGCGAGAGCACGATCTGAAGATGAAGTCGGTTCCGCTGACGCCGGCGACGATCAAGAAGTACGACGCGATTCTCATCTCAACGGATCACAGCGCATACGACTACGACATGATCGTTGAGAATGCGAAGCTGGTTGTGGATACGCGCAATGCGACTGTGAACGTGAAGAAAAACCGCGGCAAGATCGTCAAGGCGTAGTGTGTGTTGCGTCCAAGCGTGGCGTTCGCCCTCTGCGATGAACGACAACTGGCGCGGCGACATCAAGACACGAGCGACTTGATTGCGATCGGATAGCCCGGCCCAGCTGACGGGGGCTGCTACCACGCGCCGCATATTGCTCCAAGTTGAGATGCAGCAAGTTCTACTGAATGTGGCCCAGGCGCAATTGCCTGTGGCGAACCGGCTATTAGCCGGTTCCACACGATGGACCACTCCCAGCATGTACGTGGAGTGGCAAATTCGGGTTGTTGATGGCCAGGTTTCGCGTTGACAGCATTGATCACGTCGAGTTGTTCGTGCCGGATCGGCGCGCGGCGGCCGAATGGTATTCTCGCGCGCTGGGGCTGGAGATCTGTTCCGACTTTGAATTCTGGGCGGATGATGCGGGCGGTCCTTTGATGATTGCGACGGCGGACGGCCGAACCAAGCTGGCGTTGTTTACGGGGACGCCGTGTGACTCGCAATCCGATTCAGCCGGCTTCCGTCGCGTGGCATTTCGCGTGGACGGCGACGGGTTTGTCGCGTTTGTTCAAAGCGCCGGCGAGCGAGGGCTGCGCGACGCCGACGGCGGTGCGCTGTCAGCGTTGAAAGTCGTGGATCATCAATCGGCGTTGTCCGTGTATTTCCGCGATCCGTGGGGGCATGCGCTGGAAGTGACGACGTATGACGCGGCGTCGGCGCGATCCGCGTTGTGACGATTCAGTCTTTCTGCGAAGTCAATCAAAGACCGTAGGTGGCGGGCTCGAAATCGGCGTCGCTTACGTCGGCGTCGAACTTGACGTCGCGGTATTCATATTTACCGAGCAGGTCTTCGACGCGGCACTTCGGATCGGAGAACGTGTGGATCGCGATCGGGATTCGATGTTCCTGATCGATGTAGAAGTGCGCGATGAGGTCGGGATAGCCGCTGTCGGGGCCCGTGTAGGGCAGTTCACGTCGGATGACCCAGACGCGACGGCCCTTGAAGTCGGCTTCGCCTTCGTAGGTCAGTTTGAGTGCCCCGTCATCCCTGGCCTTTTCGCAGAATTCAATGATCAGGTGCATGGCGCGTTCGAATCCGAACTGGTCGATGGCGCGGCGGCCGGTTCGTTTGGCCATCGCCCCGCGAATCGGCTGCTTGAGGCTCTTGATGAGCAGGCCTGCCATGCCGGCAGGTTGGACAAAGGCCTGATCCTTCAGTTCCCCTTCGGCGGATTCGTCGACCCAGCGTCCTTTGACGAAGAGGGCGCGTTTCACAAGGCCGGGGTTCTTGATGAATTCCATGGCGACGCTGAACGGTTCAGGTCGGAAGATGACGCTGATGTCCTGTTCGGGGCCCATGCCGCTGGGGAGCATTTCCTGCCGGGTGAAGACACATCGATAGGACCTTCCGGCCGCGGCGAATTCGCTATGCAGCCGGCGAAGCGCTTCGAGGGGATCGGAATCGAGGACGGATTCGAAGCCCATCGAGTCTGCAGCAGCGGTATTGACGACGGACGGGCTGACGGACGCAACGTCCGCCGGCTCGACGGGATCGTTGTTCGCGACCTGCATCGCGCTCATCGACAGCGTGTCTCGGGATTCTGTCTCGGGCGTCGGATCGGCCGACGCGGCGCGCGATTGCTTGATCGGCGTCGCCTGTACGAGTTCGACGCTGTTTTCCGTGTGGCAACCCGGGTCCAGCATCAGCGCCAGCAGGAGGCATGCGCCGGCGAGCCATTGAAACACGGGACGAACAGACCAACCTTTATCTCGGGGCACGGCGGTCTCCTTCCATGAAGCGACTATTCCGCGTGGGGTTTTTGGCGCAAAGGGTGTGCTTCGAAACCTTGACCGGTATTCCGAATACATCGGAAGAACACACGTGATGGCGTTGTTGATCCGATCGGGTTACCGGTCGTTGCATACTATGGAGCATACGAACGCCAACAGCGGGGCGTTCGCGCTCAATGACTTATACACGTTTGGTGCCCGAAGGTTGGGGCGAATTGATTGCAAATGTGCGACGGGGGCCCGCGAGTTTTGCGTAGATTTGCTGATATCGCGCGACCATTCCCGAGATTGTGTGGTGTTTTCGGACGTGTTCCTGGGCGGCCAGGGCGATCTTGCGGGCGTTCTCTCGATCTCGAAGTGCGTCGGCAATCGCGGCAGTAATGGCGACGTCGTCGCCGTCGGGAACCAGGATAGCGTTGTGCTGATGGATCAACCCGTCGTGTATTGCGTCTTTGGCGATGATGAGGAGCAGGCCGAGCGCCATGGCGTGGATGGGCTCTTCACGAAAATAGGGAAACGACTTCGGTACGCAGAAGATGTCGCCGGCGGACATGGCGCTGCGGAGATGTTCGAGTCGTCCCGTGAACATGACATTGGAGCCCAGGCCGAGCGACTTCGCCAGTCTTCGCAGTTCGGGTTCGTAGGGACCTTTTCCGATGATGAACGTCGCGAGGTCCGGGTATTCCGGCTTGAGCTTGGCGACGGCTCGAATGAGGGCGTCAATGCCTGTGTCGGGTTCCAATGGACCTGTGGCGAGGACGGTCGGTGTGTGATCCGCACCGCGAAACGCGGCAGCGTCACTGCCTGCGGCAACGCCGTAAGGGACGGTCTCTGCCGCCTTGTCCGAGAATGAAGATTGGTGAATCGCTTTTTCGACAGCGTGTACGGGCGTTACGAGTTCCGCGGCCTGTGCAAGATAGGGCATGAGATGTGGATCGTTGACGGCAGAACGAGACGCGACGTTGATAATCAGATCGGCGCCCGTCGATTGTGCGATCTGGGCCGCCAACGGCGTTGACGACAGGCTGAGACTATGGATCAGCAGCGCGCCTTTCTTGTTTCTGGACGCCAGCGATTTCCTGACATCGCTGGCGATTGAGCGCAGGGCGAATCCACGGAAGAGGCTGGGCAGCTTGCGGTATTGCAGCAGTTTGGTGGATCCCGCTGTCAAACTGTCGGTCCGCGGATGATCGGGCGCGACGAGCGTGAAATCGATGGGATCGTCAATCAGTCCGATCTGCAGATAGCGAATGAATCCGGGAAAGCGCTCAACGACGTCATCGTCGGCGACGAGGCAGACGTGGATTGATTCCGTTGACTCGCTACGAACAGCCACAGCGTTTCCTCTCGGGCGATCAATAGGCGTATCGGACGTGCAGGATCGGCGGATCGATGTCAGCAGATCAGGTCCGCGGCTCGAAATGCCTTTCGACAGAGCCGTATCAGTATATCAATCAAAGTGTCCTCGTGTCTAAATTCGATGTCCGCCGGGAAATCGGGGGATGGTCATTGCGTTGACGATTCGTCGGTTGGCGCTGAGTGGATCGCGTGGTTAGGATGTCGCGGAAGTGCCGGTTTTCGCCGGAGTATCGGTCCGGCAAACTGCAGACAACATGGCTCGATAATGGGACGAGTGCCGCAGCGATGACAAATTCGAACGACGTACCGACGGATCCGAAGACCATTGCCGGAATGATCGATCACACGCTTCTGAAGCCGGAGGCGACGCGGGTTGATATCAAGGCGCTTTGCGCCGAGGCGCGTATCGACGCGTTTGCATCCGTCTGCGTGAATCCCGTTTTCGTCGAGGATGCCAAAGCGTTTCTCGCCGGCTGCGATGTCGACGTCTGTACGGTCGTCGGCTTTCCACTCGGGGCCCATCTGACGGACATCAAAGTGGAAGAGGCCGCGCGGGCGATTGAGGCGGGCGCCGGCGAAATTGACATGGTCATGAACATCGGCGCTCTCAAGGGTCGCGACGATCTGTTCGTCGAGCGCGACATTGCGGCGGTTGTCGAAATCTGTCGCAACGGCGGGGCGCTGTGCAAAGTCATCTTCGAGACATGCCTGCTGACGGATGTCGAAAAGATTCGCGCGTGCGATGCGGCGATCGGGGCGGGGGCGGACTTCGTCAAGACGAGCACCGGCTTTTCCAAGGGCGGCGCGACAATCGAGGATGTGAAGCTGATGTACGACGCCGTGAACGGCGCCGGTCTGAGCGTGAAGGCATCGGGCGGCATCCGGACGCTGGCGGATTTCAAGGCCATGGTCTCGGCGGGTGCGTCGCGGATCGGGGCGAGCGCGGGTGTGGCGATACTTGAGGAAGCCGTCGGCGCGAAGAAGAAATCGGTCTCGAACGACGACTATTGACCCATCCACGGGCGGCGGCCCAGCGTCGATTGATTCACGAGTCCGTTATATCGGATTGATGTTTTACTTGCGATTTTCGGCGTCCAAATGTACCTTCTGCCGCAACTCGTCGCGAGCGATAAGCAGCGTTTGGGCGTTCGCTCGCAAACCATGAATCTTCTGTCGCTGGATCGACGTTGTCGCCGCATTTGTTCGGCGCGTCGTGATTCAGGCGGATTTGATCGACGAACGCCGTAACGAGCAAAGGAGTCGCACGTGGCGCGAGAACAGTGGGGTTCCCGCATCGGCGTTATTCTCGCCGTGGCAGGTTCGGCAGTCGGGCTTGGAAATTTTCTGAGGTTTCCGGGGCAGGCGGCGCAGAACGGCAACGGCGCGTTTCTCATTCCCTATTTCATTTCGTTTCTGGTGCTCGGGATTCCGCTGGCCTGGGCGGAATGGACGATGGGCCGCTTCGCGGGCATCCGCGGTTTCAACTCCGCGCCGGGCGTGTTCAGCGTGATCTGGCGCAATCCGATTTCGAAGTACTTTGGCGCGATCGCGTTGATCATTCCGCTGATCATTTACATGTACTACGTCCTGATCGAGTCGTGGTGCCTGGCATACGCGTACAACTATCTATCCGGCGGTCTGAAGCCGGGCGGCGAGCCGGCAGTTTACGAAGGCTTCTTTTCGGATCTGATTGGAAAGGGAAGTGATGGCGCGTTGTTCGACGGGTCGAGCAAACTCGTTTATTTCTTCCTGATCACGTTTGTGCTGAACTTCATCCTGATTTATCGCGGGGTCACGAAGGGCATTGAGTCATTCTGCAAGATCGCGATGCCGATCATGGTGGTTTGTGCGTTGATCGTACTGGTTCGCGTGCTGACGTTGGGAACGCCCAATCCGGAATTGCCGGATCAATCAGTCATCGGCGGCCTCGGCTACATGTGGAACCCCGACTTGAGCAAGCTGGCGGAATCGAAGACGTGGCTGGCGGCGGCCGGACAGATCTTCTTCAGCATGTCCGTCGGGTTCGGCATCATTGTCAACTACGCGAGCTATCTGCGAAAGAAGGATGACGTCGTGCTCAGCGGCCTGACGGCGTGCAGCATGAACGAATTCTTCGAAGTGTGTCTTGGCGGCATGATTACGCTGCCGGCCGCGTTCATCTTCCTTGGCGCCGCCGCCGGTGGTCAGGGCACGTTCGGGCTCGGGTTCACGGCATTGCCGAACGTCTTCGCGCAGATGCCGGGCGGTCAGGTGTTCGGATTCTTCTGGTTCTTCATGCTGTTTCTCGCCGCGATCACGAGCAGCCTTTCAATGTTGCAGCCCGTTATCGCATTCTTCGAAGAAGGCCTCGGGATGAAGCGGCACGTGTCGGTCACGTTTCTCGGCATGATGACGCTGTTGGGCGCGGGATTCGTGATGTGGTTCTCGAAGGACATGGCGGCGCTCGATACATTCGACTTCTGGATCGGCACGGCGCTGATCTTCGTTCTCGCCCTGTTCCAGTCGCTCATGTACGGCTGGATTTTCGGGATCAAGCGGGGCGATTTCGAGGCAC
>JAJDEC010000005.1 GCA_029259995.1 Phycisphaerae bacterium | reverse complement strand
ATTTGCACGGCCTAAGTCCCTGATACGGAGCCGGTTTGGTCCGTTCGAGGCGAATCTGCCCCCCCGCAAATCGGCGCAAATTGTGCAAACGATTCGCTGCCCGAAACCTGACGAGATTCGTCGTGCTGCGAGGTTCGCTTTCATTCCTGATTCGTGTTCGGCGCTCCGCCGGTACGGGCCAGCGCGCGGCAGGTAGACCCTGGCAGGCCAATCCGCGTCGTCGAACGCCGTCGTCATCTAATGTAACTACTGTGTTCCCAAGCTGGCGATGGATGATCTAAATGCACTGCCATGTGAGATGACTTAACGCTTCGCCTTTGAAATGGTGACATCGTAGAGAGGGACGATCGGGCTGGTCGATTTGAGCAGTTGAGCGATCGTGACGCGCCCCAGTGCCTTTTCCGTGGAAGCGAATGCTTTGTCCAACGCCAGGTGAAGCGGACAGAGGGATGTGTGAGATGGCAGGCCAAGCGGACAATGTCGGATTCGCTGAATGGGGGCAACGGCACTGACCACATCCAGAATCGTGATCTTGTTCGGCATCAACGTCAGGGCGTAGCCGCCGCCGGGACCGGATTGGGATCGGACGAGCTCGGCGCGAACGAGGTCCTGCAGGACTTTGTGCAGGTACCGCCGCGGCACTTTGGTGCGCCGGGCGAGCGCGTCCGCCGATTTGGGCGATTCCGGATCTCCGCCAAGGAACACGACGGCGCGTAGCGCGTACTCGGCTGTCTGAGAAAGCATTTCAGAAATCCTCTCACTTCTATTCTACACCTTGACATGCAGAATCGCCCGCTTATGGTGCCCGCCGACGTTGTGAGTCGAAAGGGGGCATTCGGAAGTTCCTCCGACTGACACACGAGCCATTCATCAGGTTGCGAGCCAGGGTTGATCCTAAATCAACGAAAGGGAGTCATGCTCAGCGAAAGTACAATCCGGATCGTCAAGGCCACAGCGCCTGTTGTGGCGATTCACGCGGAGACGATCACGCGGAAATTCTATCACCGGATGTTTGCGGGCCATCCGGAAACGCAATCTTACTTCAACCCGGCCCATCAGCACTCCGGCGGCCAGCAAAAGGCGCTGGCGGGGGCGATTTGCGCCTATGCGGCGAATATCGATCAGCTGGAGGCACTCGGTCCGGCCGTTGAATTGATCGCCCAGAAGCATTGTTCGCTCGGGATTCAGTCGGAGCACTATCCCATCGTCGGCATGCACCTGCTTGCCGCGATCAAGGACGTTCTGGGCGATGCGGCAACGGATGAGATCGTTTCCGCGTGGGCGGAAGCTTACGGATTCCTCGCGGACATTTTCATTCAGCGGGAAGCCGAGATTTATCGCGAGCAGGCGGCCGCGCCGGGCGGCTGGAACGGGTATCGGTCGTTCGTCGTCGATCGGAAGGTCCGCGAGAGCGATGTCGTCACGTCGCTTTACCTGAAGCCCGCCGACGGCGGCGCCCTCGCAGCGTTCAAGCCGGGGCAATACATCACTGTTCGAATCGATCATCCGGAGACGCCGACGTCGCCCCGCAATTACAGCCTGTCGGACCGACCGGGGCTGGGGCACTATCGCATCAGCGTGAAGCGCGAGACGGCGCTTTCGCCGGAAGTTCCGGACGGACTTGTCTCCAACTATCTGCACGATCATGCGGCGGAGGGTGACGAGTTAAGGATCATGCCTCCGTGTGGTGAATTCGTGCTCGAGCCGGAGGCCGTCGGTGATCGACCGATCGTGCTGCTGTCCGGCGGGATCGGTATTACGCCGCTGTTGTCCATGTTCAAGAGTCTTGCCCAGCATGACGTGAAGTCGCCTGTGCATTTTGTTCATGCGGCGCGACACAGCGGCGTTCATGCGATGGCAGCGGAAGTCCGGGCCATCGCGGAATCGTTTCCGAACATGCAAGCTCATTTTCGATACGACGCACCGACGTTGGACGATGAACGAGAAGGGCGTTGCGACAGTACGGGCGTTATCGACGTTGCGCTGCTTCGCGAGCTGTTGCCGGACAACGACGCGGAGTTCTATTTCTGCGGGCCGCGACCGTTCATGGCGTCGATTTATCAGGGCCTCAAGCGATGGGGTGTTGACGACGCGCGGATTCACTTTGAGTTCTTCGGACCGCGGCAGGACATCACGGGCAGCGACGATGCATCGCCGGCGTCGCGCGTGGCCGCGGATTCGACGCTGGTCGGATCGTCGTAGGGCGGCGGCGAGGGGAATGTCGAACGCGCGGCAAATGCCTTGATGTTGTGCGGACTCGTTCGGGCTGGTGATCGGCGGCGCGATCGAGCGCGCCGTCTGGACGAAGGCCCGCGTCACTGGTTCGTAACGATGTCTACGGCATCGCTTGTCGGGTTTGCGCGAACGGATACTATTCGCGCGGTACGCCATGACGAATGAACCGCCATCCGAATCGCATCGACACGTCGCGTCGGCCGACGGGATTCTCGTCGCGCCGTCGCTCGAGATACCGGTCGATGACGCCGGGGCGCCGCCGGAGGGCGGGATCGTCGAGGGACGAATCCTCCGCGTGGCGGCGGTTAGTATCGTTCTTGGCGTGGCCGGCGCCATTGCGTCGGTCGTCCTCGTGGAACTCATCGCGCTGATTACGAATTTCGCGTTCTTTCAGCGGTTGAGTCTTGAACCCAGCAGGCCTGCGTCGAATCAACTTGGGCTGGTCGTCGTGATCGTTCCGGTGATTGGCGCGATCATCGTCGGATTCATGGCCAGGTACGGTTCGAAGGCGATTCGCGGTCACGGCATCCCCGAAGCGATGGAGCAGGTGCTGACAAACGAAAGTCGCGTGCCAGCGCGGTTGACGCTGCTCAAGCCGATCTCCGCCGCAATCTCGATCGGCACGGGCGGTCCCTTCGGCGCGGAGGGACCCATCATTGCGACGGGCGGCGCGCTCGGATCGCTGGCCGGGCAAGTTCTGAGCATGTCGGCGACGGAGCGCAAGATTCTCCTCGCCGCCGGCGCGGCCGCGGGCATGTCTGCGACATTCGGCAGCCCGGTGGCGGCTGTGATTCTCGCCATCGAATTACTTCTCTTTGAGTACAGAGCCCGATCGATCATTCCCGTGGCGCTGGCGGCGTCGACTGCCGCGGGAATTCGCATGGCCATCGAGGGCGGCGAGGCGGTCTTCGCCATGCCGACACCGGCAACGCCGACAGCGGCTGCGTTTCTGGCCTATACGCTGATCGGTGCCTTGCTCGGTGTGATTGCCGTCGGTGTGACGCGGCTTGTCTATGCGATCGAGGACAATTTCGAGCGATTGCCCATTCACTGGATGTGGTGGCCCGCGCTCGGCGCCATCGTTGTCGGCATCGTGGGCTACTTCGCGCCGGACACGCTCGGCGTCGGTTACTACAACATCACGAATCTGCTCGGCAGTGTGCTGGCACCGAAGGCGATCTTGTTTCTCTGTGTGATGAAGCTGATCTCGTGGTCGGTCTCCCTGGGGAGCGGCACATCGGGCGGGACGCTCGCGCCCATGCTCATCATCGGCGGCGGCGCCGGTGCTTTGTGTGGTTATGTCCTGAATTTGGCTGCGCCGGGGTTGGGCGTCGATCCGGGGATGGCGGCCTTGGTCGGAATGGGGGCAATTTTCTCCGGGGCGACGCGGGCGATGCTGGCGTCCGTCGTATTCGCGTTTGAGACGACGCATCAAATGACTGGGCTGCTGCCGCTGCTGGCCGGATGCACGACGGCATACCTCGTGTCGTGCCTGATCATGCGTCACACGATCATGACGGAGAAGATCGCGCGTCGCGGCGTGCGGACGCCTGCCGATTATGTCGCCGACGCCCTGGATCGGATCTACGTTCGTGATATTGCGAGCCGATTGGTCGTCGTGCTTCGTGGCGACGACACGTTGAATGACGTTCGACAATGGCTCGCTTCGGGCGGCGCTGGCAGCACGCATCAGGGATTTCCGATCGTCGACGCGGCGGGCGTGTTGCTCGGGGTTCTGACGCGGCGCGATCTTCTGATGGAGGGCGCGGCGCCGGATGCGCAGATTCGCGAACTGATCAGCACGCCGCCGAAATTCGTCTATGAAGACAGTACCGTACGCCAGGCCGCCGATCACATGGCGAGGCATGGCATCGGTCGGCTGCCTGTCCTGTCGGGGCGGCGCGAGCCGAAGGTCGTCGGGATTCTCTCGCGCAGCGACATCATCGGATGCTATCAGCGGGATATCGATGAGAATCGCGTGGCGGCGCCGACGGTCGTTTTCGCACTGGGTGGGGCGCGATCGAAAGATGGGGGCGGGGGCGCGAGTCATCCTTGATCGCGTCGGGGGGATTGATGTCCATGTCCTACCGCCGGCCGACTTCTCTGCCATCGTGTAAAACTTCTGATACCTGTTCGAAAGCTCCGGTGCTGTTCCAGCATTCTTGGCGTCGGCAATGGAACGGGCGGGACGAACGGATCGGCGCTGGTCCTCGACGCCATGCACATCGTGCCCGAACCGACGGTGGCGGGCAGGCTGGCGCTGGGCGCGTATTCACTTCTGCATCGCCGACGATCTGTGTGATTCAACGAAGGACCGACTCAAGCGCAGCGGCGCGCGCGTGGGGTCAATCCTTCGATGGCTCGACGGGACAGCCCGCATCGGCGGACCAATCACCGAAGCTCTGATAGTAATTCAGCACGTGACGATAGCCGGCGCGATGCGCCGCAAGGGCCGCGAGCGAGGCGCGACCGCCGCTTTGGCAATGCGTGATGACGGGCCGGTCCTTCCTGAATCCCGCCTCCCTGAAGATCTCCGCCAGTTCGTTCCGTGATTTCAGACGCCCGTCTGCATTCAGCAGGTCCCGATGGGGCAGGTTGAGCGCGCCGGGCAGATGCCCGCCGCGCGGGTTTCTGAGGCGCTTCGTGCCGTCGTACTCCTCCGCGCTGCGCGTGTCGAGCACCTGGACGCGCGGATTGTCGAGGGCCGTCATTACGTGCTTCTTGCTCGCGAGGCCAACGGAGCCGCCGTGTTCGCTGTCCGGCCGGAATGCGACGGCGGAAGCGATTGTCGGTGCCGTGTCGAGGCGGATGACGCCGCTGTCGATCCGGGGTTTCAGCGATGAGAAACCGCCGTCCAGGACGGCGACGTTGGCGGCGCCGAAGTGCTGAAGGATGAACCAGATGCGTGCGGCCCCGGTCATCTGGCCATCGTCGTAGATCACGACGGGATCCCGACCGTTGACGCCTGCGTCGCCGATTCGCTGTCGCCAGAAGGCGATGTGCGTCAGGTTCGTCTCATCGGAGAGGCTGTCGATCTTCCATTGCCCGGCATCAAGGTGAATGGCGCCGGCCACGTGCCCGGCGTTGTAGTCGGCTTCATTGCGAACATCGATCAACAGCACGGACGCATCGCGGCGGGCTTCGACAAGCTGCCCGCCCTCGATGACGCCATCGCGGAATCCCATCGTGCGGTCGGCGCAGCCAACGGCAATGAGGATGAGCGGGATGAAAACGAATCGATGGATTGTGGGGAGGCGACGCATCGGCGTCCTTTCGGGCATGCGGACTGGATTCGAATGACAGTGCCGGGCATCGTCTGCGGACATTCCGACGGCGTCAATTCTCGGGGCGGCTACGCGAAGACGGGCTTCAGCTTCAGGCTCTTGCGAATCACGGTCAGTTGTCCGACGTGGACCATTTCGTGGCAGGCGACGGCGTGCATTAACGATGCGAAGTCCTTCGCAAAGCCGTGGAGTTGTTTGGGGACTGGCGCATCGAGTTTGTCGACGGAGGCCGCGAAGAAGGACTTGAAGGCTTCGCGCGATTCGTTGAGCTTTGCGCGCAGGTCGGCGATGTCGGGATAGTCGGCTGCGTTCGGCGTCGGCTGACTGCCTGTGCCGAAGCAATCGTGCCATGCTTGTGGCAGCGTGCTGTCGCGGCCGTCGATCAGACTCCTGAGGCAGTCGTCATCCTCCCAGGCGACGTGGCCGGCGATCCATGCGGTATGATTGCCGTCGGGGATGGGAATGTGGAACCACAAGTCTTCCGGCGTGCCTTCGAGTAAATTGAGCAGCATGTGTCGGGCAAAGTCGAGCGATGCGATTCCGGTTTCGAGTTCTCGGGTGGACATGGGCGTCTCTCCGGGGTCGGTGGCAGGATTCGTCAGATTCTCTCAAGCGCCAATATATCGCGGACTGCGCCGGTTGCCGACGGCGGCTGCCCGCGCGTCACGGCGTCATCAGCAGCGCGGCGAACCGTTGAACGTCATCGCCGTTGATGAGACCGTCGAGGTTCATGTCCGCCCGTTGCGGGTCGCATCCGGCGTAGTTTTCCGGATCGACGAGGGCTTCGACGAACGGCGCAATATCGCCGGGATCGACGGAGCAGTCACACGTCATGTCGCCCGGCGGATAGGGCGGCGAGTAATCGAACGGCATCGGATTGCTGCCGCCGCTGAGCGTTTCAACCACGATGGAACGATCGACGCCGCATGAAGCGGGTGTGAACGCCTTGATCTGACTGTGGTCCCAGGAATCGACGGTCATGGGATTGCCGTCGAGCGTGACGATGCCGGGTTCGGGGCCGAAAATCTGGCCGTTGAGGGTCACGAGCGTGCCGCCCACGCTCGGACCGTTCTGCGGCAGCAGCTCGATGATGCTCGGCGCGGCGTAGCTGAATGACTGGGTCGGATCGCCGGGATTGGACTGGCCCTGTTCCATGCACGGAATCGGCGGCGCGATATCGTTGATCACAGTGATCTGAAGATTCAGGCCTGTGCCCGGCGGCGACTGGGCGATGATCTGCGTGTCTTGCCAGGATGTGACGACCATGAGATCGTCGTCGAGCAGAATGATTCCCTCGGATTCGCCGAAGTTCATGCCCTGAACCGTGATCGGTGTGCCACCGACGGTCGGGCCGCCCGCCGGCATCGCCGCGTGGTGGACAGCGGCGATCTGCGGGACCTGACAGGTGCAGTTGTCGTTGCAGCAGTCGCCAAATAATCGACACGCGTCATCACACCAGCATCCGGCGGGTGACTGATCGCCACAGAATCCGGTGCATTGCGCAAGGGCAGGATTCGCACTCGCGACAACGACAATCAGGCCAAGGCATCGCGGAAAGATCGTTCGAAACGTCATTCGGATCTCCATGTCGATTTGCTTCGATGCGCAGGACATTCCATGATTGTATCATGGATCTGAGATCCGATGTTCGTGCGAGAAGCCTCTCTCGCACGCATCCCCAGCAGGAATCCCTTCCTGCATTCGCAATAACTCGCATGCGCTCGATCGCGAAACGCTCGGCGCGAGCAACGTCCGCGCATCTCAGCAGACCGCGAGCGCGTCCGCCCGCCTCGCCAGGCCTCGACGTGTTGCCGTTCTTGAATTCTGACTTGTCGCGTTCCCATTCGCCGCGGCACCCCGCGCGGCCGAGCGATCACTCGTTCTGGCACTGCTTGAGCGCAGTGGCGCCCGCGAATCGTCCGGGGCGGCGGCCTTCCCGATATTCACCAGCAGCGTCGCGCTGGGGGGGCTGCTCTTCTCGCCACGCTGCGACTGCACGCGGTATTGCACGCCTTCAATCCCAGCCGGCAGCGCCTCATCGACAAATGTCTTTTTCCCCGTCGTGCCCAGCAACGTGAAGGCCGCCTCGCCCGGCAGCTTGCGGCGGATGAGGTACGTCACACCGCCGCGCCGGTTCGGGTCGCGCGCCTTCCACGTCAGCGCCAAAGCGCCGCTCGTCGCATCCAGCGCAGCCGTCAGGCGTGTCGGCCGACCGGGGGCAGCCGCCGGGCCGGGCGTCGCGGGCGGAGCAACCTGGGCCGCCGCATAAATCCTGTTCGGCTCCTTCTGCAATTCGGCAAATGCCCGGATGCTGCGAACCGAAGCCCCCGCCTCGCGCCGCAGCAATTGGAGACCTTCCCGCGCCTTCCGCGACGCGACCAGCCAGCGCTGGCGGGCCTCCTCCTGTTCGAGCAGCAGGTTTGCCGCCTTCTCTGTCGCCCCGGCAAAGGCCGACGCCTGGTCCCGGGTCAAACCGATCTCGGTTTCCTGAGCCACAAAGACCGGCGCCTGCACCTCGCACCATTCGACAAACGCGGTTCGCGGGGATGTTGGATAAGTACTCATCGATAACTCGCTTCGCTCGTCAGGGACCAAGGATTCAAGGGGCCAAGGGATCCAGTGTAGGAGGCTGCCGCCGGGTTCTATCCCCTCCAACGACTCTCACCTGCCACCTGCTCTACTCTCTCGCCGAAGGCGTGGGACCAAAGGGGCCGAGGGATCACGGGGCCAAGTGGTGGCGAAGCCGTAGGGTGGGCCGTGCCCACCAACCGATTCACCGGCCGCGCTTCGCTTGCGGAGACCGTAGGGTGGGCCGTGCCCACCAACCGACTCGCCAGCCGCGCTTCGCTTGCGAAGCCGTAGGGTGGGCCGTGCCCACCAAGCGACTCGCCAGCCGCGCTTCGCTTGCGGAGACCGTAGGATGGGCCGTGCCCGCCAACCGACTCGCCGACTCCGCTCGCCACACAAAGCCCAGGCCCCAGGTCTTTGACTCACAACTCGAAACTCACAAGTCGACACTCGCAACTCACAACTCAAAACTCACAACTAAATTGCCATACGTATGGCAGCCCTCTATCCGCTTCGTGACATCTTCATCTCGACATCCATCTTCGGTATTCTGCGATTCCGGCTTTGGCTGTTCCCGCCTTGCAAAGCGTGAATCGCAGCTGGCGGTCTGCAATGGGGGATTTTTGTTGCGCGACTGCGTGCAATGGGCGGAATTGCGTGCGCATTGGGCGCTTTTTCGCGCGACGAGAGGGGTTTCTCGCGCGCCATTGTGGAAAATGCGCGCGCAAAAGGACCTTTTGCGCGCGCAGACAGAGAAAACTCGCGCGCAGCTGCGGACAATCCGCGCGCCAACGCGCCTTTCGCGCTCGCTGGCGCGTCACTGGGCGTCTCGCCCGCCAGCGCGTCCCAACTGCGTGCCACCCAACGCCGTTAACCAAGTCAGGCGACATGACTGAGTAATCGCTCCTGTATTTCGGTCGATTCGTGGTTTTTCAGCCTGCGGAATTTCGGGGGTGTCGGTGGGCGTTGCCGCTTTTTTCGCGGCCAGTCGCGCGAGTCTTTTTTTCGTTTACGCTGGTAGTTGTCGGTGATGGCTTGCTTGAGTTCAGGGACCAGCCAGTCGGTCGAAACGCCGTACCGCAGGTGCTCCATCGCTTTGCGAAGCAGCTTCAGCACACTGGCGACGCTGATTCTCGCGCCTTTGGCCAGTTGCGCGATCGCCGCATGGAATCGAAGCATGCCCATCGCGACGATGTTGCCGGCGAGTTCCAACGCGCCGCGTTCGGGCGTCTGGGCCAGCACCTTCGACCGATCCATCGTGCGTTTGAAATCACGATAATTGACTTCGATTCCCCAACGCAGTTCGTAGAACTCGCCCGCCATCGATCGCGACAATGCCTGGCAATCAAGCACGTTCGTCACGAGATACGTGCGGCTTCCGCCGCGCTTCAACACGATCAGTCGCAGCCGCAATGGCCGACAGCGACGTCGGTTGCGAGGCCACAGGTACACGTAACGCACATCGCCGCGTCGTTCGATGCGATAGTTGGGAAGGTTCGTTTTCAAGGTCGTGTTGCCGGCACAACGCACCAGAAAATGCACGCCTGCCTGGTCAAGATCACCCAGGAAGTCGAATCCGCCGAAGCCGGCGTCCGCCACAATGAGGGCGCCCAGAGGGAGTTCGGGCGACATCTCTCGCATGTGGGATCGCTCGTTCGCGTTACCCGGTCCTGCGCGATGGTCCCACAAGAGCAGCGTCGGCAGATGCACGAGCCAGGTCATCCACCATTGCGGATGCGACTTGTCGCGCGCCGACTGGCCGAGTCCGGCTTCGTTGGCGATCGTTCGCGGGGCGTCGACGCGCGAGCCGTCGACGGCGAGGAGAATCCAGCCGTATTGCGACCATGCCTCTTTCAATCGCTTGGGCATCGTGCGTCGCAGCGCGGACCAGAACTGATGGAAGAGTTCGACGCCATGACGGGTAGCGGCCTTGGTGAGACCGACGTAGGTGTCGCCGGGCCTTTTTCGAGAAGGATAGAGATCCACGACCCACTGGCGGGCATCGCCGAATCGCTCGCCGAGCGTCCTGGCCGCGGCCCATCCCATGGCGATGTAGGCGAGGATGATGTACTTGCGCAACCAGCGGGTACGCGGGTCGTCGCTGACGGGCGGGTCGCCTTTGGATTGCTTTGAAGACCGCGAGAAGGATTGCCAAACGCCCTGCGGGACGATCCGATTCAAGAAAGCGGGCCAATCGCGTCGATCCAACTTGCGAGTTCGGCCCTCCATGGCCATGATCATGAGACCGCTTCCGTTCTGTTGTGCCAACTTTACCGCAGGCAACTATCGGCAGAACGAAGCGGTTATTATTATCAAATCAGCATTCCGAACCATAGACTTGGTTAACGGCGTTGCGTGCCACCGGCGGCTTGCCCACCGGCGCGCGGGCGTGCGAAGCGGTCGTTCGAACCATGCCGGCGACGGCCCGCATCGCTGCGACTCCTATTTCGACGCAAGCTGTGTTAGGATACCGGATCATGCGGGCAGGATCGGGCCATCGAAAGCGAGTTCATCACGACGCCTCGGCGGGCAGAGATCTCGATCTCCGCTTGGAGCGGGCGGTCTGTTCTGATCCGCTGTCTATTGTTTACACTCAACTCCCTCGCCGATGGCGCGGTCGGGTTGGCATGGGTATAGAAGAGGAGAGTTCGGACGCACCGACGCGGCCGAGAGTGAGCGTCCGGTCGTGAGAGTTGTTTCGCGTGCTACGCACTGGCGGACAAGCCGGCCAGTGGCACGCTTTTGGGCTGCCGCCGGTGCCGCGCGCCCGGAACTACGAACGGAGGCAAGAGATAGGGCCATGCAATCCCCCAATGACCAACTACTGAACCGCAGCATTCACAAACGGATAGAACCCGGGCTTTCAACAGTCGTGAGTCTGATTGAGCGCTGCGTAAACTATGGAACTCACTTAATCCCCAAATTTGATCAGAATGGCCCGTTCGACCA
>JAJDEC010000400.1 GCA_029259995.1 Phycisphaerae bacterium | reverse complement strand
CGCGACGACGATTCTCGATCCGAAGCGCTCCACATCGCGTCGTCTCGTGACGATCTCGTCGGCCACAGGTCGCTTCATTCAAGTCATCGACAGCGAGAATGAACTCGCCCGGATCGAGCCGATGCGCGATCGCGTTCAGATGACGGCATTCCATTCGAAATCAGAGTCCGGCAGGCAGCGAATCGCCATTTCGGGCCACGTCAGCGACAAGTCGCGAAATTCGACGGCGATCCTGCTATTTGACGTTGGCGACGAATTGGCGCCAACACAGACCGTCGAGTCAGCCGCGCCGTGATCACATCGATCGGAATTCGCAGTGCGGCGGATCGATGATCGGCCGGGCGCCTGAACGCCGTATGTTCAGGAATTCCAACTGCGGGTTATCCGAGTACGGCCATTCCGCACCGATTACGGATAGTAGGTGCTCCATTCCTGCTCGGTATTCGCGAAGACTCCGGACACTTTCGTACCCAGCGTCGCAATCGCGCCCATGCAGGCCAGAACAATCAACGCGAGCATCACGGCGTATTCCGTCGCCGTGGCTCCATCTTCACATTCCACAAATTGTCGGATCTTCGCCAGCATCCCGCACATGTTCGAATCCTTTCCGGACCCGCCTCTTATGGCACAGCCGCGCTCTCCACACCCAATTGAACCATCCCACGCTGATTTGCAGAGCTGCCGGATGGCGAGCCGTCGCCCCCTCGACGCATCTCAAGATCCATTGAGCTCCACAATCTCAAGTATCAGATTCAATCGTCCGCTGTGTGACCAGAATCTTGTGTGAATTACCCAGTTAGACAGAGTGTCCGTAAAAAGGAGCCGGGCGACGCCCCCTCCGGCATCGCCCGCTAACTCCAACTTGAATTGTCGCCGATGTGACGGCGTTTAGATCATCTTTGAGAGCTTGATGGCGAGATCGCCGACGCGATTCGAGAAGCCCCATTCGTTATCGTACCAACTGACGAGCTTCAACATTCGGCCGGACGCCATGGTTCGCGTCGAATCGAATACGGAGCTGTGCGGATTACCAACGATATCGCTGCTCACCAACGGTACATCGTTGTACTCCAGAATTCCTTTCATCGGTCCTTCGGCGGTCTTCTTGAAGAGTGCATTGACGGTTGCAACATCGACGTCCTTTTCCAACATCACTGTCAGATCGACGGCGCTGCCGTCGGTGACAGGCACTCGGAATGCGAAACCGTCGAGCTTGATGTTCTCGCTTGGGACCACGAGACCGATCGCCTTGGCGGCACCAGTCGAGGACGGGATAATATTGACGGCGGCAGCGCGGGCACGAAGCAGGTCCTCGCCGTGGACCTGGTCCAGGATTTTCTGGTCGTTCGTGTAGGCGTGCACAGTCGTCATGAAGCCTTCGATTTTCTTACCGAAGACATCCGGATTATCGGCCAGGATTTTCACGAGCGGCGCCAGGCAGTTGGTCGTGCAGCTTCCGTTGCTGACGAACGTATGGCTGCTGTTCAGCGTCGAGTCATTCACGCCGAGAACGACGGTCGCGTCAATCTTGTCCTTGGCGGGGGCTGAAAGGATGACTTTCTTTGCGCCGGCCTTGATGTGATCGTCGTAGCCGGCTTTCTTGCCGTCGTTCCGCATCGTGAACACGCCGGTCGATTCAACCACGATGTCCGCACCGAGTTCCCCCCAGGGCAATGCGGCGGGATTTCGTTCGGTCAGGACGCGAATCCGATCGCCGTTGACGACGATCGAGTTTTCGTCGTGCTCGACAGTGCCGTTGAATCGGCCATGGACGCTGTCATGTTTGAACAGATGTGCGTGCACTCTGGGCGAACTGCCGACATCATTGATCGCGACGAGATCGAACTCACCTTTTCGTTGGATCATCGCTCTCGCGACCAGACGCCCGATTCGACCGAATCCGTTAATTCCGACTTTCACCGCCATGATGTGGTGCTCCTCGTTGCGTAGTCTTCAGATAAGCCCCCAACGCCCGGCACACTCGTGTGCATCGAGCCGAGCCAGATTTGGCAACATAGGAGGACGCATAGTCGCCGTCAAGCGATTCTGGAATCCGGACGATTGCGAGTGATTAGCGACCGATCGCCGCATCGAATTCGTGGTGCGGTTCAGCGCCTTTCAGAATGCGGATGACGTCGTCAGCGACGTCAAACCGGCCTTCAATGGCGTCAATCGTCATCCCGGCGACATGGGGAGTCAGAATACAATTCGGCGCTCGGCGAATCGGATGATCTGAAGCCAGCGGGTCGGACTCGTAGGCGTCCAACGCGGCTCCGGCCAGTCTTCGCTCGGACAAAGCGGCAGCCAGCGCCGTCGTGTCGACTGCGCCGCGGGACAGGCTGACGAGCAAGGCCGTCGGCCGCATGAGGGCCAGTTTCTCGGCGCTCAGGATTCCGCGTGTTTCCCGATGGGGCTTCAGAAAGACGCAGATTGCGTCGGAGGCCGTCAAGAGTGTTTCCAGATCGACTTCATCGGCCTGGAAGGATTCCGGCTTCGTACCGCGCGGATCGTGATACATGATCCGGCAACCAAACCCGATCTGAAGGGCCTTGCCGACGTGCTCGCCGACGGCGTCCATGCCGAGGAATCCGATTCGGGATGCATGAATCGAGTACTCTGACGGCGTTCTCAAGGCGTCGAATTTCCCCAATCGTACCTGCTGATCGTAATAGACGAGTCTTCGCCGAAGCGTCAACAGCATGGCCAAAGCGAATTCGGCGGACGCGTTGACGGCAGCCGCGGGTGAGTAAACAACCCGGATCTCGCGCCGTCCGGCGGCACGGAGATCGATGTGGTCGACTGTCGGACTGGCGCGACCAATGACTTTGAGATGCGGCGCGGCATCAATCACGCGGGCCGTCACGTGCGCTTTGGCCCGAACCAGCAATGCGTGAGCACCGTCCAGGGCGGCGATCAGGGCGTCCGGTGACGAATCGGAGAGAACATGGACCTGCCCCACTTCCTCCAGTCGCGCGATCGCTTCTTTTGAATAGGGTTCCGCAACAACGATCTTGAGGGGCTCTTGGCCCATCAACGTGCTCCTCTCTCAACATTCCCCCGAATAGAGAATTTCCAGCGATCCAGAGATATGATACAACAGGAGTCGCTTCGAACCCGACCCGTTTTATAATAGCAATTCAACGGTGCCTCGCAAACAATAACTGCGAGAAAAACTCCGTCGATGGATCGGCAACCACGGAATCGTAGGAGGCGAGTCCGCACGTCGTGTTTGTTCACTGATTGTGAATCGTCAATCGCGTCGTGCAATATCGCTGCAAGGCATTGAATCAGAGTCACAACACAACTCTCAACGACCATACGCTTCGCGCGCCATTACTCATTTTTGGCGGAGCCGTCATTCTGCTGCTATTTGTCGTGCGCGGGTTTCAGCCGGAAGATGGACGCGTTCCGACGATGTTGACCGCTCAGCCGTCCTACGCACTTTCCGAGGCAGCTCGTGATGATCTCCCTACGTTGCCCACCGCCATTGCCGCGGAAATACGGCGACAGGGTTATGTCAGTGTGACTATCCATGTCGGCCTGTACGATCAGCAAAATGCCGAAACGCGCTACGCCAACGGCGACGATCCACGGACGAATCTCTATTGGGGCGCGCTCTTCGGAATCGACACGCATTTTCCGAATTCGGCCGGCTGGCGACGCGCATATGGCGACGAGGCCGCTGATCAGAAAGTCGTTGCACGATCCGTGTTTCACAAGCGTGTCGTTCCATCCGAGCATTGGGTGAAGCTTGGCGTCACGGAGCCATTCGGGGTATACGTCCTTGCCGTCGCCTGGCGACATGATCACCTTGTTGAGGCGATGGAACAGCCGATTCGCGACGCCATCTGCGGTCATGCGGTCCGGATCAATGTCGACGGCAAGTCGATCGCTTTTGGCGGCGGAAGTGCGATCGTCGGCTATGTGGGTCAGAATCACATGCACGAAGAATACTGGAATCCGCTGGATCGCCTGGACGGCTGCCGCCTGACGCGCCAAGTGGGAATATTCTATGCCGCGCCATTTAGCGCGGCCGTCTTGCACATGCCGCTCGTTGAAACGGGGCTTTATCCCGTTCTGTTCACACGAAATCGAATCACGCCCGAGGCGTATGTTGTCGACGGGATTCTCGATGCGATGATCGTCGGCGATTTCGACGAGGGATTCATCGATTCGGCCGCCGCACAGTATGCGAGATATCAAAAAGGCGTCGGGATCGAAACAGCGCGCAGTCTGTTCATCCG
>JAJDEC010000399.1 GCA_029259995.1 Phycisphaerae bacterium | reverse complement strand
TCAAGGCAATGCTCCAGGGCGGCTGGGGATTCATGCTATGCCTGGCAATTGCGGCAGGCGGCGTCTTCGGCTATGGCATCCATCTTGGCGTTCAGAGAGTCATAGGCGACGTACTCTTCTTCTGCATTGGCGGCATCCTGTCACTGCTGTTGAGCATCATTCCTGCTGCAGCGTTGAATTTCGCGTGCGAATCGATCACGCGGTTCAAGCTAAGTCGGGGCCCCGTGCCAAGTATGTTGCCCTATGACATCGAGACCTTCGGCGATCTGGCGCGATTGCTGGCAGGTGATCGCGGCGGTTGGTGCGAATCGTGTGGCTACGACCTGACAGGCATTGAATCGGGACGATGTCCGGAATGCGGGTGCGAAACGACGCCGCCCATAGCAATGCCAATTCGGAAGCCCGCGACATTCGAGAAATCGGGTCGATGACCCGACCTACACATCTCAGGAACACAAACGAACGATTAAACGTCCGTGACGCGCTCGGGTTCCTTGATGAGCGATAGCGCGATCGTCTGGCGTTGCATTTCGCTCGTGCCTTCGTAGATTTCCGTGATCTTGGCGTCGCGCAGGTAGCGTTCGACTTCGCTTTCGCGGCAGTAGCCCATGCCGCCGAAGATCTGGATCGCCTGGTTGGCGCAGAAGCTCGCCGTTTCGCTCGCCCAGACTTTCGCCATGGCGGGAATGTGCAGGCTGTGGGCGCCGCTTTTCTTGAGCCAGCAGCCCTTGTAGATCAGGGCCCGGGCGACGGCGATCTTCGTCGCCATGTCGGCGATTTTCCATTGGATCGCCTGGTAGTCGCCGATGGGCTTGCCGAATTGCTTGCGCTCGCGTGCGTAATCCACGGAGCGATCGAGGCAGGCCTGCGCGATGCCGAGGCCCTGGGCGGCGATGCCGAGGCGACCGCCGTCGATGGCTGTGAGGGCGATGTTCAAACCGCGACCGCGTTCGCCGAGCAGACACGAACCAGGAATGCGACAGTTGTCGAAAATGAGTTCCGTCGTGCTGCTGCCGCGGATACCGAGCTTGTCTTCATGCTTGCCGACAGTAATCCCGGGCGTGTTCTTCGGGACGAGAAAGGCGGAGGCGTTTCGCTTGTCGCCGTCTTCCGTACGAACGAAGAGCAGGATGAGATCCGCCTCGGCGCCATTCGTGACCCAGAGTTTGGTTCCGTTGATGACCCAGCCGTCGCCGTCGGGCGTTGCACGACATTTCATGGCGCCGGCGTCGGAGCCGGAACCGGCTTCGCTGAGGCTGAAGCAGTTGAGGATCTCGCCGCGGGCCATCTTGGGGAGCCATTCCTGCTTTTGGGCATCCGTCCCGTATTTCAGGATCGGATCGACAACAAGAGAATTCTGTACGCTGTTGATGACGCCCAACGAGGCATCCGCGTATGAGAGCTCCTCGACGACGATCGCCGATGCGAGGGCGTCGAGGCCGGCGCCGCCGTAGCTCTCGGGAACGCAGATACCCATGTAGCCCATTTCACCGAGCTGGCGAACGATGTCGGCGGGGAACTCGCCCTTGATGTCGCGCTCCATCGCGCCCGGTGCAACGACGTTGCGCGCGAAATCGCGAATGCCGTCGAGGATCAGTTGATGATCCTCGTCCAGCTCGTAGCCGAAGGGGATGCCGTCCTGCACGTATGAGAATTCACTCGCCATCGTTGTCATCTCGATTCACCGTTGCATCGCGCTCGTTCGTCGCGTGATATTCTTATTCAAAGGCGGGCGGGACGCCCACACTCCCCAACGGGCGGGACGCCCACAATACCCGACGCGCGGGACGCCCGCACTCCCCGTTCGACTCTAGACTGCCGCGCGTCGGGCGTATTCGCCGCGTGCGATCAGCATGCGCTGCACTTCGCTCGAACCCTCGCCGATTTCGCAGAGCTTATTGTCGCGAACCAGTCGCTCGACGCAGACGTCCTTCGTGTAACCCGCACCGCCGTGGATCTGGATCGAATCCCAGCCGACACGGCTCGCCATTTCCGAGGCGAACAGTTTCGCGATCGAGCTGAGCTGCTTGTCGGGCTTGCCGGCGTCGTGTGTGCAGGCGGCCTGGCGAACGAGGATTCGCGCCGCCTCGACCTGTGTCTCCATGTCCGCGAGCTTGATCTGGATCGCCTGATGGCCGTGCAGCGGTCGCCCCATGCTCTGACGCTCGCCCGCATACTTAACGGCCTCTTCGAGACAGCCGCGGCCCAGGCCGACGCTGAGGGAACCGATCGTCACGCGACCGCGATCGAGGACGCGCAGGGCATCGACGTAGCCTTCGTTGTACACGCCGCACAGGTTCTCTTCAGGAATCTCGCAATTCTCGAAGTTGACGGGAACCGTGTCGCTGGCCCGCATGCCCATCTTGTCTTCGGGTTCGCCGACGATGACGCCGGGGCGATCGCCTTCGACGAGGAATGCGGAAATGGTTCGTGTGCCGCGCTGGCCGAGTTCCGTCCGCGCCATGACGACGAAGACGCCGGCGCGCTTGCCGTTCGTGATCCAGAATTTTCGGCCGTTAAGTTTCCAGCCGTTGGCCGTCTTCTCTGCTCGGGTCGTCAGTGCTTCGGCGTCCGTACCGCACTCGGGCTCGCTGAGACACCAGGAGCCGATGACTTCGCCCGTCGCCAGTCTGGGCAGCCACTTCTGTTTCTGTTCTTCATTGGCCGCGAGCCGGATATGCGTGGAGCAGAGACCGGAGTGAGCGGCGATGAACAGCGCCGTGCCGCCGCACCAGCGCGCAATCTCCTCGACGACGACGGTCATGGCGAGCAAACCCTGGCCTGCCCCGCCGTATTCCTCGGGAAGCGTCGCGCCGAGCAGACCGATCCGGCCCATGCCAGCGATCACATCGTCGGGGATCCATTTTTTCTCGTCCCACTCGCGGGCATGGGGGGCAATCTGTTCCGCCGCAAATTTCCGCGCGAGATCGCGGAACATCGTCAATTCTTCCGGGAGTTCGAACGTAAACGCCATCTTCAACCTGCAATCATCAAAGGTGCTGAACCTAGAAAAAAAGGTCGCCACGCGTCACGGGCGACCCGTTATTGAAACTGTTCTGATTTTAGTAAAGTTTACCTGAGCGTCAAAGCTCGGGAAACCCGCTTGCGCGCAGAATAACGCGGTTTTTGAGGCCGCCTCCCACGCATTCAATCGACCATGATCTTCCAGCTGTTGCCATTGCGAGAAACGCGACGATAGAGCGTATCCCGCTCGACGGGTTGGCGACCCGTTTCTCGAATCAGGCTGTGAAGCTGATCGATCGTCATCTCCTGATGTCGATTGCCGGCGCCGCCCTCTCGCTTCGTGATGTCATACTGCACGACGGTTCCGTCGATGTCGTCGACACCCCAGTCGAGCGCGATCTGGGACAGCTTCGCCGACTGCATGATCCAGAACGCCTTGATGTGCTGGACGTTGTCGAGCATCAGGCGACTGATCGCCAGCGTCTTGAGATCGTCCAGACCCGTCGGACCGGGCAAGTGTGCCATTTCACTGTCATCTGGTATGAATGACAACGGAATGAAACAGTTGAAGGCCGCCTTGTGTTCGCGCAACGAGACATCCTGATGCTCGCGCAGCTTGATCATGTGTGTGACGCGTTCTTCGGGGCGTTCGATATGTCCGTAGAGCATCGTGGCGTTGGACGGAATACCAATCTCGTGGGCCGTATCATGAACATCGAACCAGCCGGCTTCGCCCACTTTGTTCTTGTAGGCCTCGTCGTGAACCCGATCGTCGAAGATCTCCGCCCCACCGCCGGGAAGGCTTCCCAGGCCAGCGTCGCGCAATTGCAGGAGCACTTCGCGAATGGACAATCGCGGCTTCGTGATGCGCGTGAAGTGGATGATCTCGATGGCTGTGAACGCCTTGATATGCAGCTGCGGTGCGACGGCCTTGATCGCGCGACACATATCCAGGTAATAGTCGAATGGCAGCTTGGGATGGAGGCCGCCGACGATATGGACTTCCGTCGCCCCTGTCACGTAGGCCGCCTTCGATTGGGCCGCCATCTCCTCGACAGTCAATTGGTACTCATCGGACTGCGCGTTCAGGAGATCGAGACGGAATCCGTCGTCCGTGTCCCTGGTCTCCTCTGCCGCGCCCGGCTTGGGATAGGCCCGATAGAAGGAACAGAACTTGCATCGCAGCACGCAGTAGTTCGAATAATTGATGTGCCGGTTGATGTTGTAATAAGCCGCATTCCCGTGCATGCGCTCGCGGACGACGTTGGCCAGACGACCGATCTCATGGATATCGCGCGAGGCGAACAGTCGAACGCCGTCTTCGTGAGACAATCGATCGCCTCGCT
>JAJDEC010000398.1 GCA_029259995.1 Phycisphaerae bacterium | reverse complement strand
CCGCATCAGAGCATCTTCGGCGGCGACGGACAGAATTTCCCCGATACCTACGTAATGGCCTACACACCGGGCGTCGACGCTGACAACTATTTCCCGGCAGCAGGCGCACTGCTCGGCTCAACGACCGGTTTTGGTACCGAGGTGTCCAGCGGTGTCGTCGGCGGGGGTTCCGGTCTCTACAACGTCTATATCACTGTGCCCGAATCGTCGAATGTCAACACGGCGGGCTCGGTCGTTACGATCACGGGCGATGGTGCACCGGTCGTCACAGGTCCTTTGGACCTCAATTCCGGCGGCACGGGGGCTGACCTGGATGCAGGCCCTGCATTTGTCGGCGGCGCCAACAACGCATGGTTGCTGGTCGGCACAGTGCCATTGACTGCCGGCAACACCTATACGCTGACGCTCGAAGCGAATGTCAATTCGTTCGTTTCGCAACGCCTGGCCGGCGTCATGTGGGAAGCTGTTGTTCCCGAGCCCGCCACCGTCACGCTACTGGCATTTGGCACAATTGCCCTGATTCGACGGCGACGCTGATCTTGCCGACGATCTTGCCGGATCGATGTGATGAGTTTGTTTGAACGCACTAATGGCCGTGCGGCAGAAGGTACTTCTTGCCGCGCGGCCTGATTTTTCAAATCCCAATAATCCTAAGGAGCTGCTCCTATGTTCCGTCCGTCCTTTCTCGTTGTCGGTGCGGCGATTCTGCTGTCGATGACCGCGCAGGTTAGCGCCCAGTTCTTCTCTCCCCTGGTGGACTTCGAAGCCGCTCCCCTGAACAGCCCCGAGTTGTCCAGGGAGATGTTCCGTACGCCGGAAGTCGCCCCAACGACGTCACAGTTCATCGTTGCGAACCCTCCTGGCCTGTTCACATCCAACGCTGCGTTTCGCAGCGACCAGTTTCCCATTACGGATTTCGCGTCTCTGCGCGTCTATTTCAGCTGGGTCAATCCGGCAGACGCCGACGCATGGCTGCGCCTGCAGACGTTCAACGCCGATGTGCGGCCGAATCCGTCGGTCCATCTCGGCGGCAAGATCCGATTCAAACTCGTCAATGTCGGCGACTTCTCCAACGGCCAATTCGGCATTTGCCTCGGCATTCGAGAAACAGGGCTGAACGTGCCACAGCTTCAGGACGGCGGCAGTGTCGGCGATATTGAATGGGTCGGTGTGACCGGAACCGCAGGGACGGCGCCTGATCTCCGCCCGATCCCCGCCGTCAACGTACCAGTCTTTGCAAGCCACATTCTCATCGAATTTGACCTGGCCACAGGGCATACCTGGATCGGGACGGCGCCGACTTACACGCTGGTTGATCAAGGTGGCGGCATCGCGGCGTTTACCGGCAATGGCGTGTTGGACGGTACACGAGGTACGCTCGAACACATCGCGATTGTGAACGACCCGGCCGATCCGCTGGCGCCAATGTCGTTTTACATCGACGACCTGCAGACCGAGGCCCCTGTCCCCGATCCGGTTTTCCCGCCCACCGTTTCAAGCCCGATAATTCAGGGCGATGTCACGATCAGCGTGACCGATCTGCTCAGCACGGCCGATCAGGTAACGCTCTACCGGGATGCGGTATTTGTTGAAACCAAGGCCGTTGTCAATCCAAATGTGCCGCTCGACTTCACGATCGCACCCGCGGCGGTCGCCGGCGAATGCTTCACTGCAACGCAGCGAGAATCCGTTTCTGGCGACACGAGCGTTCCATCGAATCCTGTCTGCACGCTGCCCGCCCCCGCGGTCTACACGTTCAATGTCTGCCTGGATGAAAACGGCAGCAACTGCTCGCTCGACTGGGAAATGGTCCCGGCCGCGTCGAGAGGCACGGCGCCCAATGGCGAAATCGCACCCCACGGCCAGGTGATCTTCCCGAACAATGCCGTTTGGCAAACCATCGACATTCCGCTCGATGTCTCGTCGCTGGTCACGAACTGGCTCGGCGGCGACGGCGTCATCGCATCGGGCGGCACGGGCCTGTTCAGCTTTGACAGTATTTGGTTTACGAGTCTTGGTGGACCGGACGCGCTCGACAGCCAGGAGGTGTTTATCGATGCAGTCGAGGCGCTTGACGCAGGCGGCGCTTTGATCGCCCCCATCTACTCGTTCGAAGACGGCACCAACTACATGTCCAACACCCGCGGCCAGTCCAACTCAACAGCGACCTCATCCCTACTTAGCTCGCTTGCCAGTTTTGACGGCGAGTCGAGCCACCGGATCCAGTGGTCGTACAGCTCTTCAACCGTGGACGATACGCTGGCGTTATACAATGGACTGGGTTTTGCCTGCGGGACTGCACCGACCTTTCCGGACACAACGAAAACCGTCCGAGTGCGCCTGCTTGCACGCACGGCATATGCCGGCGCCGCGCCTCAGCCGGCGATCACCTCCCCCATCGTTGGAAATCAGACGAGCGTTCGTGTGCTTAACGATCCCAGTGCCGTCGCCGTGCAGGTCTACATCAACGGCGTCGCAGAAGGAAGTCCTGTACTTCCCGCTGGGCCCGAGACCGATTTCGCCGGCCTGACGTTGAATCCGGGAGATTCTGTTTCGGCCACGCAGGTTGTCGCGGCAGAAACGAGCGATTTCGCCTACCCGGTCGCTGTCGCAGCACAGCCGTTCCCGCCGACGACGGCCGGACCGATTTTCCCGCTCAGCACGGAAGTGACCGTGACGGGCCTTGCGACATCGCCGTTCGCGACCGCTTCGCTGGTCGAGGTATTTGTGAATAACGTGTCAGCAGGCACCGCGGTTCCAGCAGGAGACACGGTCGTCGTGACAGTTCCGGCGCTGAACTCGAGCGACGTCGTCGAGGCCCGCCAGACCGTCAATGGCGGTGTGAGTGCGTTCTCAAATCAAGTCATCGTCAGTTTCCCGGCACCGACGATCTACTACGTCCCGGTCGACGGTGAATCGATCGTCACAGTGACGGGCATCGAGCCGACCGCGACGCAGGTGACGGTCACCGTCAACGGCACGCCGTTCTCGACGCCTTACGATCCCATGATCGAGCCATTTGAGGTGACGGTTGCACCCGCCCTCGTGGCTGGCCAGGTCGTCGTGGCGAAGTATTCAGCCGGTGCGATCGACAGCGTTGATTCTGTATCGGAAACTGTCAGCACGAATGCGACGACGGAAATCTTCTGTGACGACTTCGAGAGCTACGTGGACCAGGCAGGCTTCGACGCTGTATGGGCCCCGGTTCTCACACAGATGGTTTTCTCAACGGATCGCAACGCAACTCTCGGCGGTTCGAAATCGGCACATGCCCCGGACCGGAATTTCAGAAGCACAGCGGGCGTTCTGACGGGCGTGGCTGGCACGGACCTGGAACCCGCCATATTCTCGATCAACATCCTCGATCCGAATGGTGGCACGGGCATCAATCAATATGCCGATCTCGACAACGTCACCACCGACTTTTTCCTTGCGGAAATTGGCATCAGCAACCTCGCCGGCGCCCAGACGCATTATCAAGCCCGTCTCCTCAGCAACGGTGGAACAGGCTGGTTCCAGTTGGATCAATTTGACGGTCCGGA
>JAJDEC010000397.1 GCA_029259995.1 Phycisphaerae bacterium | reverse complement strand
CGCATCGTCAACATCGGTTTTGCATTGCTTGTGCCAATCGGGGCACTCATATTCTATTTCGGTATTTCGCAGTTCAGTCATCGTGCCGACCTGATCATCAGCGCCGCATTGGCGTTTTCGGCCGGCGTATTCGTCTGCATCGCACTGGGCGACCTGCTGCCGGAACTCCATTTTCATCCGCGCGATCGCCTGCGATTGAGCGCCGCGCTCGTCGTCGGCGTCATGCTCGCGCATCTGATGGGGCTCATGGAACCGAAGCACCTTCATTCGCCGCATCCCGAGCAGCACAGGCCGAAACCGACCGTCGCCGGTGATTCGACGAATGAAGCCGGCGACGATCACGCCGGACACGATCATCACGATCACTAATCTCGCGTCCCGCAGCGGGATTCCGCATATAATTGGTTCATCACGGATTGGGACGACGGCGTATCACGTTCTGGAAGATGAGGAGGTATCACAGTTTGGAATTTGGATTGTGCGCAGCGAAGGATCCCGGAGGGATCCATTGAGACGAGCCCAGCGATTTATCGCTGGGGCATGCGGTTCCAATGCCCCGTTTCCGCCCCGTAGGGACGGAATGAGTGCCACGCGCTTGGCTCGCGCCGTCCCTACGGGACGGCAATGCGCAGGAAAACGCTCGTCGCAATCCCAGCTTTGTAAAGGCTGGGCTATGTCATGTCGTCCCTGCCGGGACGTGGTGGAATATTTCCGCCGTGTCGACAAGCCCCGTCAACGGTCCCCGCAGACCCGTGATGAACCATATAATTCGTTCGTCAGATTGACTTCAAACTTGTCGATCGCTGCACTCGTGCCGTCCGGAGGAATGCATGTTTCGATTTCTGATTTCCCTGTTGGTCGTCAGTAGTTCAATTTCTGCGCTGGCAGACGAACCGACGTCGATGAGAACTGTGTCCGGCACGGGGATTGAGAAAGAAACGCCGATTGACAAGGATCTTCGAACGAAGGCCGTGGCGTCGATCGATCGTGGTCTCGTATTTCTCGCTCGTCAGCAGGATCGAGACGGCGGCTGGTCCGACAGCTTTCGACCGGCCGTGACGGCGATTGTCGCCCGGGCATTCGTCAACGACGCAGACTATGGGCCATCGCATCCCGTCGTCCGTCGCGCCGTCGATTTCATGCTGAAGTTTCAACAGTCCGACGGCGGTATCTACGAACGGGAGAACAATCTCGCGAACTATCAGACCAGTGTTGCCCTGATGTTGCTTGCCGATCTGAACCTGCCCGAGCACAAGGGCCAGATCGCCCGGGCACAGAAATTCCTGACGACGCTTCAGTTCGATAAGGAAGAGAGCATTGACGAGGACAACGTCTGGTACGGCGGCGCCGGATACAACAGGTCAAAACGTCCTGACTTGTCCAACACGCAAATGATGCTCGAAGCCTTGAACGAGAGCGGCCTGCCGAAGGATCATCCCGTCTATCAGAAGGCGATGAAGTTCGTGTCGCGCTGCCAGATGAATGAAACGACGAACGATCAGGCGTTTGCCGCACGAGCCAGCGACGGCGGCTTTATCTACAGCCCGAACGCCGGCGGAGAGTCAAAGGCGAGCCAGGGGCTCTTCGAGATCGGCACGCCGCGACAATCTTACGGTTCCATGACGTATGCCGGATTCAAGAGCATGCTCCATTGCGGCGTCGATCGTGACGACGAGCGGATCAAGGCATGCCTGACCTGGATTCGCAATAACTACACGCTCGATGTGAATCCCGGAATGCCCGATCGCGATTCAAAAGATGGCTTGTTCTACTACTATCACGTTTTCGCGAGAGCATTGGCGATCTGGGGTGAACCGATCGTCGTCGATGTGAAAGGCGCCCGGCACAATTGGCGGGAGGATCTCTGCGCCAAGTTGTCGTCGATGCAGAAGTCAGACGGAAGCTGGTCCAACGATGCGCGTCGCTGGCTGGAAAGCGATTCGAATTATGCGACGGCCTTGTCCGTGTTGTCGATGCAGATCGCCCTGGAGGAGTAACGCTTGAAGCTGCGATTTTTCGCATCGTTCTCATTTCTTCTTGTCTGCAGTTGTCAGCCGGCGGGCGAGAGAATCAGCTGCCGGACGTCCACTTCGGTGGAGCAGGCTGAGGCCCAGGCGGCGCCGTCTGAACGCGAGGGCGAGCGATCCGATGTCGTGCCTGCCGTCGGCGAGATGGATGCCGTAATCATGCCGTCCAAAGTGGACGCGGAATCGCGGCCGAAGGCATCGAGGCAGGTGACGCCGCAACGCGTGGCGTACAAGTCCGGCATCACGCTGGATTACGAAACCGTTCAAGTCGAGATCGCCTCGAAAGTGATCCTGCGCCAGGGGGAATTGGAATTATTCGCATGGAGCCGGGCGCCGGTGCCAAAGGAGCACGAGACGATCCTGCTTGTCGACGCGAAGCCGAGTGACATTTTCGAGGCACTGGGATTGATCGGTCTGACGCCCGGGACACCGCCGCATTTTGATTTGGAAACCCGGACGGCGCACGCCGCGACGGGCGATCGCGTTGATGTGCTCGTGCGATACACGAAGGGTGGCCGAGACGTCGAACATTCGATCTGCGACTGGGCGATCGACAAGTCGCGCGAAGCGCCGCTGGCCCATCGATTCTGGAGATTCTGCGGATCGCATCGAACCGAAAAGGGCGCTTTCGCAGCCGACATTGAGGGCACGCTCGTGACGGTCGTCGATTTTCCGACATCGTTGCTGGCACTGGCCGAGTCGCATTCCGAATCGAACGCCGACCTATGGCTCGTGGCGAATACGGATGCGATTCCGGAAGTCGGGACGCCGGTCACGCTCATTCTCCGGCCGGTTGATGAGGCGGCTGCATCCGACTGACGCGCCATCCGGCCCAATAGAGATAGACGATTCCGCAGGCAATGTGCAGCACGCCCGTCCATGCGGGCCAGGAATCCTTTCCGCCGGCGACGGATGTCGGATCGAAGACGCCCGTTCGCATGAACAGAAGCCCCTGTAACAGAAGTATCCCGCCGATCAGGCATCTCGCCACGCCCATGCGCCGGCGCGACAGAAGCAACCAGAGCGTCAGCGTGATGATCACTTCGCGCCAGAACGGAAAAACGGCGATACCATAGGACAGTCCGACGGGCAGGTTGCTGAGTGTCGCGAGAACATTTGTCTCGTTGCCGTGCTTCGTCGACTTCATCGACTTTCCGCGGCCGGGCCCCATCCATTCGCCCTGGGGTGTGACGACCCAGACGTGGCGCAGATCCGTGGCGATGGATGATTCGTAACCCAGTCGGCGCATGAGCGACGCGGCCATGACGGCGCGACCGTCGCAGTCTTCGCGAATGATGCCGTCGGGTTGTGCCTTCGCGCTCTCAAACATTTCGGCGACGGTCGGCATGTAGTCAGCCGATCCCCAGACATCCCAGTCCCATCCGTACTTGACTTTCTTGTAGATGAATCGCTCCACCTGTTTCTGCACGTGTTTCGGGCTGAGGGAGTCGTTCCAACCTGGGCCGGCGGATAGTGTCGGCGTGGCGGCATCGGCGTCGGGCGACTTGCCATTCCGATTCTTCTTGCGCGCTTTTTCTGCGGAGGATTCGAGTTGGTTGCGAATCTCGGTTTCCCAAGGGGCGAGTTGGTCCGCATCGGCATCGATCATCGCTTCGTAATCGGAGAGATGCGTGATGTGGCGATAGAGCTGGGCCGGGTTCGGGAAGAGCACGAAGAAGACGACGGTGGCGAAGATCGTCCATTTAAGTGGCATTCGGAACAGCCAGTGCATGCGGCGGGGCGGATTTTCGTATGTGGTCAGCATGGGATCGTTCGGATTCATGGCGTTGGATTATACCCTGTTGGATTGTTGAGTCTCATTGAGAATCTCCGATTTCGATTTGCAATGGTCCGGCGATTTTGTGCATTGTCGTTTGCACGGGTTAACACATTGGGCGTTCAGCCGTTTATGTTGTTTGCGGCGCATCTCGGGGGGGCGCAAAACGGCGCAAATTGCGCAAAACCAGGTGGCGAGTCTGCGCTGTCGGTTTGGCGGTCGTCGAATTTCGCATTTCAGAGAGTTATTCTTGATGGGCGCTTCGCGCGGTGGTTGCGATTCGCTCGACGCGTCGAATTCTGTAACGTCCTTTCAGGACTTGATGCAGGGGGGGAATCGTAACCCGGGGCTGCGTTTGCCCGCTTCGCGG
>JAJDEC010000396.1 GCA_029259995.1 Phycisphaerae bacterium | reverse complement strand
CGAGATTCTGCCGGCGCGGGTGGATTCGGTATTGCAGGTTGTCTATCTGGTGTTCAACGAGGGGTATTCGGCATCGTCGGGGGAGTCGCTGACTCGGAGGGAACTGTCGGCGGAGGCGATCCGTCTGGGGCGGTTGATCGTCGAGCTGATGCCGGAGACTGAAGCGATCGGGCTCTTGTCCTTGATGTTGCTGCATGAGTCGCGGCGGACGGCCCGTGCGACGTCAGACGGCGAGATCATCCTGCTTGAAGATCAGGATCGACGATTGTGGAATCGGGGGTTGATCCTGGAGGGCGTTTCATTGGCGGAGCGGGCGGTTGGATCGACAGATGTGGGCCGCTATGCGCTGCAAGCAGCGATCGCAGCGCTGCATGCCGAGGCGCCGACGCCGACGGTGACAGACTGGCCACAGATTGTTGCGCTGTACGACGTATTGGCGCGCGTCGCGCCGTCGCCGGTGGTGGGACTGAACCGGGCGGTTGCGGTTGCCATGCGAGATGGTCCGGCGGCGGGCCTGGCGCTGATCGACGAAACTATGGCCGATGGCGCACTGGGCGACTACCACTTGGCGCATGCGGCGCGGGCTGATCTGTGTCGGCGGTTGGGGCGAGCGGATGAGGCCCGCGAGTCGTACGCGAGGGCGCTGAACTTGACGCAACAGGGGCCGGAGCGGCGATTTCTGGAATCGAGAATGCGGGATCTGGGTTGAAGATATTTTCTTCGTCGATGTCGAATCGGGGTGAATCGATTCGACTATCTGGTAACAACGGTTGCGGGGCGGATGCGTTTCCGTGGTAAACGAGATTTGGACCATTTCAGCGGATGGAGACAGTGCGATGCGATTCATGGTGTTGATCAAGGCGAGTGCGGATTCGGAAGCGGGCGTGATGCCGAGCGAGGAATTGCTGTCGGCGATGGGCAAGTTCAATCAGGATCTGATCGACGCCGGCGTGATGCTGGCAGGTGACGGTCTGAAGCCGAGTTCGCAGGGCGCACGGGTGAATTTCAACGGCGACAAGCGGAGCGTGACGGACGGTCCGTTTGCCGAGACGAAGGAATTAATCGCAGGATACTGGCTTTGGCAATGCAAGGATCTGGACGAGGCGATCGCGTGGGTGAAAAAGTGTCCGAACCCGATGGGTGAGGATTGTCATGTCGAGATTCGATCACTGTTTGAGATTGAGGACTTCGACACGGAACAGGCGCCGGCCTTCAAGGCCCAGGAGGACCAGTTGCGTGATGCAGCGGCGAAGCGGTCGTGACGAAGGTCCTGACGCCGCCGCCGGAAGAATCGGCATTGGATCGATGAGACGATTGAACGAAATCAGAATCAAGAACGGAGCACGATGATGAACGAGACGCCTCAGCAGGAACATGCATGGCTACAGAAATTTGTCGGGGAATGGAATTATTCGCATGAATGCTCGATGGGCCCGGACCAGCCGGCCTCCAAGTTGACGGGGCGTGAAACGGTCAGGTCCCTTGGCGGGCTTTGGGTCGTCGGGGAGAGCGAAGGTGAAATGCCTGACGGCGGCACGTCGACGATGGTCATCACGATCGGCTACAACCCGAAGACGAAGCGATATCTGGGATCGTTCATTGCGTCGATGATGACACACATGTGGATCTACGATGGGGAGATGGATCCTGATGGAAACACGATTCACCTGTTCGCGGAAGGGCCCAACTTCTGCGGCGGTGAGGGGATGGTTCAGTACCGGGACTCGGTCGAACTCGTCAATGACGATCATCGACGAATGACGTCGGCGATGCGGAATGAGGACGGTTCGTGGAATCAGTTCATGTCGGCGGACTATCGGCGCGTGAAATAGTCGGCACTGCGATGTCTGTTTTCGAAGAGGTGAATCGCGATGAAGTACATGTTGCTGATCTACGGGGATGAAAACGCATGGACGGCGGACGAGCGCGAGACCTGTTTCGCGGAGTCGACGGCGTTGGCGCACGAACTGAACAAACGCGGTCAATTTCTATCGGCCTCGCCGTTGCAACCGGTGGCGACGGCGACGTGCGTTCGGATTTGCGGCGGAAAGCAGGAGATCACGGACGGTCCGTTCGCGGAAACGCGCGAGCAACTTGGCGGATACTATCTTGTTGAGGCGCGGGATCTAAACGAGGCGATCGGCATTGCGGCCCGGGTGCCGGGGGCGAAGAAGGGGACCGTCGAGGTGCGGCCGGTGCACGAATTGGCAGCTTTGCCTGAACGGCGATAATGCGAAGAGCACAGGCGGGTACATTCGATGCGCTGTGATTCGGCTACCCTTGTGCCGTTCATCCCTTATCATCGCGTGCGTGGAACGATATCTCATTCCGAAGGCAAGATGTCGCGTCGAGACGCGCGTGAGCAACTCGCGGTTCATCGTGACGATTGCGCCGGTGGCGACGGTTTCCGACGCGCAGGCGTTTCTCAAGGAGATTCGCGGGGAGATGCCGGATGCATCGCATCACGTGTATGCGTTTCGGGTCGGGCACGGCAACAGTGTATCGGAAGGCATGAGCGACGACGGGGAGCCATCGGGGACGAGTGGACCACCGACGATGGCCGTGGTGCGCGGGTCGGACATCGGCGACATCGCGCTGGTGACGACGCGTTACTTCGGCGGGACAAAGCTGGGGACGGGCGGTCTCGTCGCGGCGTACACGGCGGCAGCGCAGGCGGCGATTCGCGAGTTGGTGACAGAGGAGAAGGTTCGGCGTGTTGCGTGCGAAGTGCGTGCGCCGTATGCGATGCTGGAATCGATTCGCAAGGCGATTGAGGCGCATGAGGCGATTGATCTGATGGAGACGTTTGATGCGGAGGTGCATCTGCGGTTTCTGATGCCGGAGGAACGCGTTGACGGGCTGGGGGAGTCAATTCGCAATATGACGGCGGGACGCGTGTCGTTGAAGGCGATTGAGTGACGGCGATTGATTCGCGTTTGGCCCGGTTGGGGGAATCGACGCGTTTACGCAAGTCGAACATGCTTGCCTGGGAGGGCAAGCATGGCACCCGGCACTCGCATATTGTTCATGTATACGCTGACTTGTTATGACTTCATGCCGACGTTGGGCGTGGGCATGGCACCCTGAGTCATTGTGTGCCTGTCGTGCATTCGGCGATGAAGTGCATGATCGCCGGAATGACGCTTTTCACGATGTTGCCCTTGGGAAACATGATCCAACCGTGATTCGCGCCGTGGACGCGGATGAGGCGGTGAGGTTGACCGGCGGCCTTGCACTGCGCGTCGAGTGTCGTTGCCTGGCTGAATGGAACGATCGAGTCGGCATCGCCGTGGATGGTCAGAATCGGCGGGCAGGCCTTGTCGATGAATGTGATGGGTGAGGCGTTGATCCACTTCTGGCGGGCTTTGTCGGGGGACTCGCCCATCAGGGCGTCGATCAGGGGGCGCGTCAACGGGTCCTTGGGTTGGATGGCGGCGAGCGCGAGCATGTCTGTCGGACCGTAGATGTTGACGATGGCGCGGATGTGGAAATCTGCGGCCATTTCCTTTTTCAATCCAAGCAGTTTCGGATCGCGACACATACCCAGAAGCAGGGACAGATGCCCGCCGGCGGAGTCGCCGCCGACGATGATGCGCGATGTGTCGATGCCGAATTGGTCGGCGTGTTTCTTTAGATAGGCCAGTGCGGCGGCGACATCCTGGAGTTGTGTGGGGAAGCGATGGCCGCCCGTTGTGAGGCGATAGTCCGTCGTCGCGCTGACGTAGCCGAAGGCGGCGCAGGTTTCGGCCATGTGTTGCAGACCGTTGCGGCTGCCGCCGGCCCAGCCGCCGCCGTGAATCCAGAGAACGAGGGGCCGCTTGCCAGGCAGGTTCGCGGGGCGGGCGATGTTCAGCAGGATGGGCTTGTTGTCGTGGCGGGCGAATTCGATGTCACGCTCGACACGTGTTTCGTAATAGCCGAGTGTCGGTCGCTGACAGGCGAGTGCGGATAGCGCGAGGATCACGGCGACGGAGATCGTGAGTGTTTTCATGGCCGGGATGATAGGCGGGAATGCGCGGATTCCCCAGCCTTTGCCGTGACACTGTTTAGGGCTGAACGTAAGGGGAACTGGAATCATATCGGCGTTCGATATGTCACGGCGCCACACGGACGCGTTGGAGAGTTCTGGCGCGAGTGGTTGTAACGCCCTTTCAGGGCTTCTGTTGGTACGAGAACATAATCCCGGGGTTGCGCTTCGACCGCATGCGCGGTCTTCGCTTACCCCGGGCTAACCAGTGGCACGCATTCAGCGTGCGGGAGAAGGTGCGAAGGACGTTCGTGATTGGTACCCCCTGTTGAAGGCGATGATGACGGGATTTTCGGATGTTCGTTCGTGACGATGCAAACAATGGGGCAGGCGGGGGGCGAAGGAGCGCGGGCGCGCGTTGATGGGTGGGTTGGCGAGTCTGATTGCACTTGGATCGGCTCCCTGACGGTCGCGGCTCGGTGCCCCGTCGCAGATCGGTGCGGCGCATCGTGTCAGGGGCCGTAGGTGAAGTTGACGTGGTCGACGCCGTGGCAGGCGAGGGTGCAGGTGCCTCGGAATCGGCCGGTGTCCGTGAAGCGGCGCTGACCGCCGACGATGGAGAGGTCGAAGTTGATCAAGTGGCTGTGCTGGCTCGGGCTTCCGCTGACGCCGTGGGGTGCGTGGCAGGCACTGCAGGGCGTGCGGGCCGTGACAATGTGGCGCTGGTGAAAGCCGAAGCTCTCATCGTTGAGAATCGACGTGCGATCATGGCATTGATAGCACAGGGCATAGGTCTGCGGCGACTCCATCGAAAAGTCCGTGGTTTCGTAGCGCGCGGCGAGAAGGAACTCGAAGCGCGAGCCGTGGGGACCGTTGGGACCTGTGCCGCCGAGTTGGCGGGCGTCAGGATTGTTGTGGCAGTCCTGGCAGCCGATGGTTGATTTTGAACGCGCGGCGGGGAGCAGGCTGGGGACTTCGGCGCCGCGTCGGGCGGCGAATGTCATCGGATGGGCCGAGGCGGCGGTCGGGAGGATCTGGCGTCGGATGTTCCCGACGCTGTCCCGCTGCCGAATGATGCGGCCGGCGATGGGCACGGTGTTGTCGGCGTGACAGCGGAAGCAGACTTCATAGTAGCGCGTGGCATTGTCCGTCGGTCCGCCGCTGAGCAATACGCCGGACATGCTCGCCATGGCCGGCGGGATCAGCGGATCCGTCGTGATCGCACGCGTGAGCGCTCCGGCGGGATTGTCGGCGACGGCATGGGGATTGTGGCAGTCGACGCAGTCAACATGCGGCGCCATGGACATCGCGTTCTCGGCGGGATCATGGACGCTGCGATGGCGGCGGAAGTTGTGACCGCTGCGGCTGTTGAGGACACCGGACATGTCGCGGGCCGTGATGCCGTCGTGGCAGGCGATGCAGAGTTGGAAGGATTCATTGCGCAGGAGTCGTTCGCGTTCCTGCGCGTTGTGGGATGCGTGACAGGAGGCGCAGGCGTTGTCGGCCATGGACTGGAATGGGAGCTGGACGCCGTTGGTTGCCGTAAGGGGGACGGACTTCGGGCTGTTGGCGTGTGAACTTTGTGTCCAGCCGTCCATGCGATGGCAGGTGTTGCAGAGGGTGCCCCGGCGTTGAGGGATTCGGAGGAAGTCGCCGTGCTGATTGTTGTGGGGATCGTGGCAGGCGACGCATTCGAGCTGGCCGCGATCGCCGAGTTTGATGTCGCGGCTGACGACGTCGGGCGATCGGAGCTGGTGATCCCGATTGAAAAGCTGGCGATCGAAACGGAACCCGACGGGATGATCGTCGGAGAGATCGTTGGTGAGATTGGTGCGACCGCTGGGGAGAAAGTTCTGGTTGAGCTTGATGGGATCGGATGCGTCGCGGCTGAGGACGAGTCCCATGGCGATGCTTCCGTCATGGCAGCTGAGGCACATCTTGCTGGCGCCGCCGGGCTGATCGATGCGGGCGTCGGTCGTGCTGCTGTCGTAGATGCGGTAATGCGTCTGCGGGTTGGTGCGGTTCCACAAGGGGGCCTGCGGGCTGGCGTTGTGGGGCGTGTGGCAGAAGATGCAGACGCGGCTCTCTTCGAGGGCGCGGATGTTTCCGGGGCCGGAGATGGAGAGGTTGTGGACGGAGTTGACGACAGATTCGTCGGCGCGTGTTACCGCGGCGGACAGCGCGACGGCGAACAGGAAAAGTACGGGGCCGCCGAGATTGCCGGGCAGAATCGCGAATCGTTCAATTGAACGCGACGCTGACGAACTGTATCCGACGAACCGGCGATTCGCCGGTTCCACAGCGCGGACGATTCTCTCTTCATTGCTGGTTGTCGGCGTGTTCATGGTCGCGCTTCCTTGAGATATTGAAAGACCTGGACGCGTCGATTGTAGGTGTCGGCGATCCAGATTCGATCGCGGCCGTCGATTGTGATGCCGCTGGGCAGCGAGAATTCGCCGGGGCGTGTGCCGCCGCGTCCGAGCGCCATCAGCAGGCGTTGTTGGCGATCGAAGACTTGTATGTTCTCAAATTGATTGTCGAGGACGTAGAGGTTTCCGTCGGAGTCGGCGGCGACATCGCGCGGCATAGCGAAGTCGCCCGCGGCATCGCCTTTCTTTCCGAATGCGACGGGTGTGTTTCCATCGGCGCCCAGCATCTGCACGCGAAAGTTCATGGAGTCGGCGACAATTGCGCCGAGGGCGGGATGATGGGCGAGCCCCGCAGGGAAGTTGAACTGGCCGGGTGATGTACCTTTGGCGCCGATTCTTGAAATCTGGGCGCCGGATTCGTCAAAGAGGACGCAGGCGTGTGCGCCCGTGTCGAGGACCCACCATCGATTGTTGCGGCTGTCCCACGCGACGGCGGAGGGGCGTTTCAGGGCGCCTTGGCCGAGTGCGTGACGGAAGGTTCCATCTAGGCTGTACAGAAAGACGGCGGCGCGCTGGCTGTCGGCAATGGCGAGTGTCGTCGAGGATGCGTCGCAATCGATCGGCCAGCGGAGCGGTTTGCCGGCGGCGGTCGAGATCGGCTGAATGCTGCGCGGCGCGAGCTGGACTTTGAATACGGTTCCATTCTGCGGATCGGCGACGAAGATCGTTTCGCCGTGAACCGCGATGCTCATCGGCGTGGAGAACTCGAGCGTGGGCGCAGGGCCGGTCAGTGCTTCGGAGAACTTGGTCCAGCCAGTCTTGTTGATGCCAAGGCTGCGCTCGCCGCGAATCTCGCCGATGTATCGGATACGGGGGGCATCGGGGGCGCTGGGCCAGACAATGGACGTGCCCCGCATCGAAAAGGCGGGGCCACGCATTTCGCTGCATGCCGTCAGCAAGAGCGGCGCAATCAGACAGTAACAACAGGTGCGTTTTCGTGTCATCGTCGCGCCGTGCCTCCGATCACGGGAATGTCGCGCCGGACTTTGAACCAGACGGCGAGCGTATCGTCGTTGGACGAGGGGAGATCGAGGGCGTCGTATTCGATTTCTGTGATCAACGAGAACAAGCCGATCTTGTACGTCAGGCCGGCGGTCACGTCCACGCCGTTGGTTTTACCGAACAGGGAATCGTCTTCGTAACGATAGAGGGCCTTTGCGCTGGCTTCGAGATTGCGACCGAGGACGTAGCGATAATCCAGGCCGAAGTCGAGCAGCAGCGTATCCCGCCGGCCAAGGAACTCCTCACCGTCGAATCGGAAGAAGGATGCCGTGGCCTGACCGTTGAGCAGGTGTTTGGCCGTTTGCGCGATCACGAGATCGCCATTGGCATGGAGGGCCGTGTAGGGATCGATCGAGTCGTCGTTGTACTCGGCCTCGACGCCGGCGGAACCGCGCGGCTTCCGATAGAGGAGACCGAGGCGATAGCGCTGGATGTCTCGTTCGCGATAGGTCAGGAAGCGTTCGCGATCGAGATCTTCGGTTTGCAGGGACATGGCGAAGTAGAGTTCGATGTCATTCTTGAATCGTTGTCGCAGGCGCATGTCGGCGCGATCGCGGCGAACGTCGATTCCCTCGAGCGATCGATAGGTGTAGGAGACGACGACGGTCTGACGATCGGGGATGGCGCCCGTCGCGTTGCGCCAGAGAATGGTCTCGTCGCCGATCTGCTGGACGAAGTAGTCGCGCAATGGAAGATAGACGCGAAGTCGCGATGCATCGGTCACAACGATGGTGGCGGCATTGGCATTTCGGCGCGCGAGATAGGCGGGTAGTGGATCGCGGAAGGTGACGGATTCTCCGACAACGACGCCATCTCGGCGGCCGTCGCTGCTCAGAGACTCGATGTGCTGGAGGGACACATTCCCCGAGAACTGTCCCCATTTGTTGGGGCGCTGATAGGACACATCGACGAGGCCGCCCCACTCGAGGTAGTCGGCGTTTGCGTTCGACTCTTGGTTCAGCGCGAAGAGGTTGTAGGTCGTTGTCAGATGATCGTTGTACTGATGCGTGAGGCCAATGTCGCCGCGCACGATTTTCGATTCCAGGGCGAAGAAGTCTTCCTTGAGGAGTTGGAGACCGTAGGTTGTGAAGAGCTTGTCGCTGTGCTGGAGCCGGAGTCGCGTGCTGAGTTCGAAGGCGTCGCGGGCGAGATCGCCTTCTTCGTCCTCGATGCGCAGGAGTGAGTCGATGCGATGGCGCTTCTTTTCGCCGAATTGCAGGGCATGGTTGAGCGAGAGGTAATTTCGGGTCGTGTCGAATCGGGTTTGCGTGCCGGAATACTGTTCGCTTCTTTGTTCGTACTGATATTCGAGTCGGAGCGAATTGTACTCCGTCGGCTGCCACGTTGTTTCGAAACGGACTCGGTCTTCGCCGCGTTGTTCCTGATCGATCAGGGTTCTCGAACCGCTCGTGACGTCGTCGAAGAGATGTTCAAACGTGAGCTCCATCGGGAGTTTGGCGTCGTTGTACAGGAGGGTTGCGCCGTAACGTTCCCGACGTCGATCGAGACTCGGGAGAAAGGGCCTCGGCAGCCGATCCTGGAGATTGGAGGCGTAGGCCGTGAGGGAGAGCTTGCCGGCAGGGAAGAGCTGGAATCGCATGTCGTAGTCGAGGATTGAACCGTTGGGGCTCTCGTTGAGATCGAAGCCGGGGCGGGATTCGGTATAGCGTTCCTGCGTCAATCCGCCGCGCAGGGAAATGTCGTAAGTCAACACGCGGTCGCCAAAGGCGCTTCCGCGGGCGTCGAGGCCCAGCGTTTCGAATAGTCGTCGGGATTCGTTGAGTTGTGAAAAGCGGGGGCGTCCGAGGCCGAGATTCTTCGTGGTCACGCGTCGTCGATCGTAGTCTCCCTCGATCTGGAGGTTGAGCGACAATTCATCGAGGCTCAGTGGGCCGCGCGGAGCCTGCGCATCGGTATTGGCGGGTTCAAATTGCGATGTGTTTATGTCTAAATCGGCTGGTTGGCTCGATGGCGCAGCGTTATCATCATCGCCGCGTGCCCGCGACAAGGCGGATGCGCCGAAGAGCAAGATAAGCAACGCTGTTACGAAGGCTCGATTCACCATGCGATTCGGCAGAGCACCGCTCTCAACCACTTCACGCGCGTCACTCACGGTGAATCAGAGCGGCCCGCCGGATGATAACGCAGACTCGGGCGGATTGGGCGTCATTGGCGGAGATTCCTATCGGAATAGTGACCAAAAGAAAAAGCCGCACCAGAGCGGTACGGAAGGCGAAATTCACGTGATTCGCGCCAAGGCATTTCTCCGCGCACATGGGATTGTCACGGCGATTGGTTTCGGCTTTATCGTCTTCGCGACGATTTTCTCGTGCGCCCAGGATTCGGGCGTCGATCCATCGGCTGAATCGACTGACGCAGATCGTGCGCGTCGATCGGTGGATTCGGATATCGATCCTACCAGTGCGCTGGCGTCGGGGCTGATCGGCAGCAGGCACGATTTCTCTCAATCGCCGATTCGATCGCAGGATCTGTGTACGCCTTGCCATGTCCCGCACATTGCGCCGGGGCGTGCGCCGTTATTGGACAAACGACCGGCGGCGCGAGGGCGGTATCGACCCTATGATGCGACGGGCAGTGATCTTGATGCGACGTCCATGTTGTGTCTCAGCTGTCATGACGGCGTCATCGCGTCGGACGTGTTTACGTCGGCGCATGGGACGCAATGGGCGCGGCAGACGACGGGCTCGCCTTTTGGCGGCGGGGGAGCGACGGGGCATCCGATCGGCATTCTCTATCCGATTTTTGCATCATCGACCTATCAGTCTGAGGCATCGGTCGTTGCTGACGGCGCTATCAAGCTCCCGGGCGGTCGGGTTCAGTGTATTTCGTGTCACGATCCGCACAACACGGGGCGACATGACGGCATGTTGGTGAAAAGCAACGCCGGCAGCCGGCTTTGCCTGTCGTGTCACAGGTTGTAGTTTGACAATCCATCAGCGGACATTGCGTGACAATCCAGCATCGCCCGTTCGGGCAGGTTCATTGCTGTTGCTATTGGTTTTTGTTGTCTGCCTCGGGATTGGCTCCTGGTTGAATTGCGCACAAGATGGCGCTGGGCGTTCGGGCTGGCAACGGGAACAAATCACTTTTCCGGCCGGCGGCGCGCCAGTCGTGGTCGCGCTCGGGAATTTCCGAGGGAGTCCGCCGCCCACGAAGCGGGAGACGGAGCTTTCGGTGTTTTTGTTCGGCGTCGAGCCGGAAGCGCCGCTCGGGCTATCCAAGCCGCGAGCCGTGGCAGTCGACGGCGAGCGATTGTTGATTTGTGACAGTGGCGTCGGTGCCGTGTTCGATGCCGACACGAAGGCGGGCACGCTGGGGGAGCTGCGACTTGGTGACGGTCCGATGCGGCCGGCGGCGTTGGATGTTGCGCCCAATGGCGATCGACTTGTTGTCGATCTCGCGCGTGGTTCCGTCATTCGATTCGACGCGCAGGGGCGTGTCGTCACTCGATATCGTCGCGAAGGCGCCGCGTTTCGGCCCGCGGATTGCCTCGAGGTGCTCGGGGATGTCTGGGTGACGAACGTCGCGGCGCACGAAATCGATGTATTCGATGCTGACAGCGGTGCGTTCAAACGCGCCATCGGTTCGCGCGGCGCTGGCAACGGTCAATTCGGCATGCCGCTGGGGATGGCGAAGTCTCCCAACGGCGACGTCTACGTCGTTGATTCGCTGAATGGTCGCGTGCAGGTCTTCGATTCGGGCGGCACATGGAAGCGCCACATCGGCAAGCCGGGAAATCGGGCGGGTTGTTTCGGTCGAATCAAGGACGTTGCGGTCGGACCGGACGGCGTCGTGTTTGTCGTCGATGCGGCGTCGCAGCGCGTTCACGCGTTTGATTCGGCGGGGCGCGTGCTGTTGACTTTTGGAGAGCCAGGGAGTGGTTCGGGAAGTCTTGCAATGCCGAATGGTATCGCGGTTTCGCAGCAGTGGCAGGCGGATCGCGGGTCCTTGCCTGGCGGGTTCGAACCGGCATACGCGGTGTTTGTCGCGGAGCAACTCAATCGACCGGGCGTTCGCGTTTATGCGTGGGGGCGTGGTGTCGAGAATCGGATTGCAAATGCCGGCCGTTCGTCTTCGTCGCCGGCAGGTTCGTCGCACAGGACGAGCGCCAGTGTGGTGAATCCGCATTGGGCAGCGGATCGATGCAATGCGTGTCATTCCGCTGGCGGCGATCGCGCGCCGCGACGCATCGCCACGGGTCGAGTCAACGACATTTGTCTGGATTGTCACGACGGCCGAAAGGCGCACGCCGAACCGCATCCGATCGGGCGAATGGCGACGACGGATCACGTCAAG
>JAJDEC010000395.1 GCA_029259995.1 Phycisphaerae bacterium | reverse complement strand
GGCGCGACCAACGGCACTGGGAACGGGGCCGCCGAAGACAACGATGGAGCCCTTCCAGGCCTGAGAAACGCGGCTTTCCGACTTGTGTAGATACCAAAGGCTGAAGCGATGGGCCACCCGGCAATTCTCAATGGATCATTCCGGGATCCTTCAAGGCGCACATTCCAACTTCCGGAATGTGATACGCAATCGTCTTCCGGAATGTGATATGCCGTCTTCCCGCGAATCCGTGAAGGACCTTCTTTATTGGGTATATTTCGGATTGCCGGGGTCCGCGATCTGAACGGACTCGCCCCGCACGCTGATAGCGTGCAACAGGATAGCCCCAGGGCAAGTGCAGCCCGCGAAGCGGGCAAACGCAGCCCTGGGTTGAGGATCAATCCACGAACCGAGCACTGAAAGTGCGTTACAAACCAAACGCTGTCACAAACCTCAAGGCAGACACGACATCATCGCAGGCATGAATTCACTCCTCGAACTTCCGCGACCAGCCCGCGTCATCGCCCTTCTATCAATCGATTGCATCACTCAACCGCCACTCTTGGTCGTATCCCATTCGAGTGTCGCCAGCATGGCATCAAATGCGCTCTTGTGTTTCGCCATCGTATTGACGGGCCCAGTGCCTTTGAAGAACCAGCGACCGCCAGGTGTCTCGACAATCGCGGCGAGCATGCGCTTGGCCTCCTTGGCCTGTGAGCCGCCGCCGGGGGCCATCGTGTTCACATAGTGGCCGGCGACGTCGAGTGTCGTGATCGTGAGTCCGTTTCGTTCCTCCGTCTTCACGACACGGCCGGAATCGGGAATGGGATCCCCGTCAGCAGTACTGAACTGCCCGACCCAGCGATCGATGTTGGCTTCGATCGGACCACCTTGATTGACGCCGAAGAAAAAGAGCACCATGTCGCCGTCGCTCGGATCGCCGTCTTCCCGAGGCAGCAGGTATTGTGCCTTTCGCATGGACGACGCCGGTGCTTCGGGACCCCACGAATCCGGAACCGCATACTTCAGAGGAAGATCCCCCGGATCGATCGCGGCCGCCGGTTTCGCGCCGGCAAGTTTCATCCCCGCCGGAAGCGGCGGATGACCATCCGGCAGGACGTCCGCCTTGGGAGGCGGACTGGTCATACCCGGAACCGCCGGATGGCCCGCAGGCAACGTCGCGCCGGTCGAAGCGCCGCCATCAGCATTGTTCTTACCGATAAAACTGCGCATCAGTGCTGAGTCGTCACTCGCCGTTGTTCGCGACGCTTTCGGCTCGGGTGTCGCAGGCGTCGGCGCCGGTTCAGACTCCTTGCATCCGATCGAAACCAAAAGCGCAACCATGACAACAATGCATGGCAGGAATGCAGATGGCGTATTCGTCCGCCACGTTGATTGGGCGCGTGTCATCGAGAAGCTCCTCATATCGTTGTTGGAATGCACAATCGTCCTGTTATTGAGGACAGAATTGTATGTAAAAAGTCGCTGCCGGGAAATCAGCCGGGCCGAATTACTTCGGAATGCATCAAGAACGCGCCAACAAGCGAGCGCGTGTTGCGTCCAAGCATTGCCTTTTTCCTCCGTTGCGGACCGCGAGGAAAGAATACTTCGTTGCAATTTCGATCTCGAAAGCCGATACGCCGGGCGACATACGACATGGATGCGACTCATGCGTGCGGCGATGCAGGCTCCGTGGATGGGGCCGTCTTGTTATTTCGATTCGCCGCGTCGCGAGGGACGACGGATTCGGTCATGGCCTGAGAAACAGCGGATTCCGCCGTTTTTGGCAGGTCTGCGTCAGCACTCTTGGCCTCAGCCAGGATTTCCGCACCGATGTGCGGATCCGTGCTCTCCTCACGCCCCTTCTTTCGAAGATTGTGATAGTACTCGTAGATCATCCAGCCGACGAATAGGGCGCCCGCAGCGCTGCCAATCACGATCGCCGCGATCTCGGCGCTCTTGTAGACCTGGTTGAGTTTCTCGTGGAAGTACCATCCAAGGAATACCCACAGCGGCACGGACAGCACAGCAGCCGATCCATCGAATACGAGCATCTTCCAGTAGGGCACACGAAAGACGCCCGCCGTTAAAAATAACACGCAGCGCAGGCCGGGCATGAACCGTCCTGCGAAAAGAATCTTCTCGCCGTGCTTCTCGAATTTCGCTCTGGCCTTCTCGACGAGCCAGGGTTTGGCCAGCCGGCTGAACCATCGATGCTCGACGATCGCTGGACCATAGCGACGCCCCAGGAAATACACGACGGAATCCCCTGCGATCACGCCCGCGAGACCTGTCAGCGCCATGAGGACGATCGGCAGCGTCGCGTCGCCATAAGAATCGCGTACGACATAACCGGAGAGTATCAACGGAATATCTTCGGGAATCGGCAGACCGAACCCTGCAGCGATCAGGATGAAGAAGAGCCCCGGATAGGACCAGGTCGAGAGGATTTCAAGAAACTCTGTGTGTTCCACGGAGGTCCGTTCAAGTGCCTGGGTTAATCGTGTTCATCCCGCCGAAGCCTATCCAGCCATCGACGCCGGCGCGGTCTGATGCATTGGTAGTCCCGCCGATTGGGACCCGGCCGACACGGCATCTGCCGCGGCGGCCCTCACTGTCTTATCCTCATCGTTCGCAAGCATTTGAAGCCAGGCGTCACGATTCGCTCCGCCCTTCTCGTTTACATATCGGACAAGCCAAAGGCGTCGCCCCACGTTTAGCGAGCTCAAATGCTTCTGCATTTCCAGTCGGCCGACATCGCCCAGCCGAATCAGGCCGGCGCAGGCTTCGTCTTGCACAGCGCCGCATTTCGCGTCCATCAGGCAACTGCCAAGCCGCTCCGCCGCGCGGGATTCCGGCTTCACGAGCGAGAGAATCCGCGTGGCCTCCGCAGCGATTCGTTCACGGGGCGAACCGCGAAGTCGAAACAGGCTTTTCTCCATCGATGGCTCGTGAATAAACGCCTCCGCCACGCGGATCGCCGACCATTGCTGCTGCTCCGACGGCGAATTCGCGATCGCCGCGCGAATTTGCGGCAATACGAACTTCGTGACTTTGGGACGTTCTTTCAGTTGTTCCGCCTTCTCTGCAAGCTCCTCGGGGGTTCGATTCTGCAATTGAGAAACAAACGTACGGACCCGCTCCTTCAACTGCCATCGTTCGTAGAATCGGAATCCGAGAATGCCGATCGATCCGAGGATCGTGATCGTCAGAATACATGCCGTCGTCGCGACCAGCATCGGCCCGAAAAAACCGGCCTTCTGATTGTCTTCGCCGTCCATTGTGGTGATCCCATTCCGCAGCATATAGACAACTGTCTATATATCGGTCGCCTCTTGCTGGACGCCCAGGCGCGTCGTGATGCGTTCAAAGTCATCTAGATTGTAATACTCGATCACGATCCTGCCCGAATGGCGTTTTCGTCCCTCCTTCAGTGACACGCGAGTCCCCAGAAGGGACGTCAACTGATCCTGCATTTCGCGGACTGCGGGACGCTGCTCCGGCGACTCCGGAGATTGACGACGCTCAGCAGCCGGCTTTGTGAGCTCGGCGATGGCCGACTCGGTTCTCCTGACCGACCAGCCCTCTGAAACAATCTGCTCGGCGACAACACCCTGCTTTGCGGGATCGGAAATGCCCAGAAGCACCTTTCCGTGACCGACCGATAACTCACCGGAAGCAAGGAGCTCCAGCGATCTCTCGCCAAGACCCAGGATTCGAATAATATTCGCGACACTTGAACGATCTTCCCCCATTCGCTTCGCGACTTCCTCCTGCGAGAGCCCGTATTTTTGAATCAGTGTTCGATACGCGCGTGCCTTTTCAACCGGATTCAGATTCTCTCGCTGAACGTTCTCAATCAGCGCCAACTCTAGCATGTCGTCATCGCGGACATTCCGCACGATCACCGGAACCGTCTCGAGACTGGCGATCTTGGATGCCCTGAGGCGGCGTTCACCGGCAACCAACTCGTATCCGCCTTCGATCGGTCGAACCACGATGGGCTGAAGCGCCCCCCGCTCCTTCAACGACGCCGCAAGCGCCTTGAGACGCTCCTGATCGAATGTCCGACGGGGCTGAGAGGGATTGGTGCGAATCTGATCCAATCGGAGTTCCTGCACGGTTCGATCTTGCGCAGGAGTGGACTTTGCTTCAGGCTTGGGCACGGCCGGAACAGGCAACTCGGCCACGACGCGTTCACCCGCAGGCTCTTTCGCGGGCGGGGCATTGAGATCACTGCGAATCAAGGAAGACAGCCCCCTGCCGAGCCGCTTGTTGTTGGTCTTACTCATCCGTGAGCCTCCGGTAGGGTTTGGCGTCGAATTTCGTTGATTCGAAGGTCAACGACTGACATGTTCCACGTGGAACTTTCGATCATAGCCGCCAGACGATTTCGCCACAATTCTGACCTGAATCGAAGTCCACTACACCGACTCCTGCACCGACCCGAATTCCGCCGAACCACACAGATCGGGCCTGGCTAAGCGCAGACCCGCGAACAACACCACCAACCGAACGGCATGTTCCACGTGGAACATGAGAACCACCCTACAAAGTCCTGTCCGATAATTACCTCGCATTAGCCAGCAATTAAGTGCTCTGCCACCTCCGCGGCCAATCCCGATAAGAATAGAAGCGGAGTTCCACGCCATTGATCCGAATCCAGACCCAATCAGCCGGGAGTGCGTTTGAATGTCGAAGATCGCTCAGAACCGAATCACTGAGACAGGGGGGCGAGTCCTCGCTGGACTGCTCCTGCTCGCGGGACTCATCTTCCTTGGGTGCGCAAACGATCCCGTATCAAGAAAGCGGATTGCCGAGCGCAACGCCGCCGTCGACAAGCGAATCGAGTCGATCCGCCGTGCCGAATCACGACATCCTGAGCGGCTCGATCGTACCATGAGGGACATCTCCAGAGACAAGGAACGAAAGAAGGTCGAATACCGGGAAACCATGCGCACCATCGGGGATCGATTCTGGTAGGGTGGGGGCGATCAGAATAGCGTTCAAACCCCGAAAGGACGGTGACCGGCGTGATCCAATGCAGCGAGTGCGAATTCTTCCATCGGGATACCGCGGGACGAGCAACGTTCAAGTGCGATCCGTTTTCGACCATCAAGGAGCCATCCTGCATCGACAAGCTCAAACTCGTCAAGGAAATGGAAAACGGTCAGAAGCTCGATCGAATCGTGAGGGCCTACGAGGCGACGCTCGCCATGTATCAACGACTGCAACCCATGCAGGAGAAGATCATGGAGCACATGGAAAGGGAAATCACGGACACTGAGCAGGGCGATTCCTGGAAATACGGCATGGACGATGAAGACCCGGAAAATGATGCCCCCGACGAACAGAACGGCTTCTGAGCAGGCAGGAAGAATGAATCACCTGGTGGATTCGTCGACTCGCCGGTTTACCACAGGCCCGCGCCACATCCAACAAACCCTCCATTATTCCGCTTCGCAAACACAGGACACCGCGCACACCGCAAATAGACCCCTGTCTATTTTCTTGGCCGCAACCCCATCAGACCACCAGCCAGGCATAACCGCCCGCATATAGACACATGTCTACATATAGGGTTTTATTACGTCTGTGTGGTTTCCCGGCTAGATACCGTCGCCGTGGCAGAATTCGAACACGGGATCCGCGAACTCGCCCACATTGCCCGAGATCAGTGAATACGTGCCCATGACGTGCAACGGGGGGGAGTAGATATGCAAAGTGATGAGATCACGTTCGTCTGACTGGAGATTCGAGACCTGGTGAATGTCGGAATCCTGAGAACCGCAGACGCCGTCTTCTTTTAATTCACTCGACGATGTCGCAAAAATCAGCCCATTCGCACTGACGTCGAACAGCGTCTCCGTCATCACGCCTTTCAGGACGCGAACCCCGCAACTCGATCCCCGATGATCGTGGATCGGACTGCGCTGGCCGTTACGCCAGCAGAGAATCAGGGCGTGATAGGCACTGCCCGATCGAAGCAGATTGCGCTGATAACGTTCGTCGTTGAATCGGGCACAGTCGATCACGTCGTCCAGCGAAATATCCAGGCGACGCAACAGGGCGGTCAGTCGATCAAGCGGCACACGCTCAGTGTAAGAATCGAGCTCGGCCAGAAAATCGTCGAGCGAGACGCGCGCCGCAGTCTTTGAGATGTGAGCTGTCTTCTCCATGTCGATCAAAACCCGCCAGTGTGAATCGCGGCACCCCGTTGTCACCGACGCCCTCCCGCGGATTGCGCGGTCTGGCCGATAGACGTAATATCCGGATAAAAAGACAATTACGCCAATTCGACCAGTACCTATTCTACCGTATCAACGATGCGGATCCCCCGATAAGTCGGCAAAATCCGCCGATTATCAGTATTGGCAGGCAGTTGGAACAAATGAATTGATACGCCATTCGTCGAATGGGACAATGGACACCGCCATCGCCCGCAGGAGGCGAGGTTGAAACACACGCATTGACGGGTCCATTCATGTCGGCTGCTGATGACATGTCAAACACGCCGCCACCGCCGACGTCGGCGTTGCTCGACGTTGTCTACCAGGAGCTTCGTCGGCTGGCCGCCGACTATCTCCGACGGGAGCGACCCGATCACACGCTCCAGCCGACGGCACTGGTACACGAGGCCTATATGCGCCTGGCGGAGCTGGATCGCATCGAATGGCGCGATCAGACACATTTCTACGCCGCGGCCGCCGGTGCCATCCGACGCGTCCTCGTGGACCACGCCCGTGCCCATGATGCGGCAAAACGCGGCGGGGGCTGGCATCGAATTACATTGACGGGCCTGGGAGGGGGGCCGAAGGATCGCGAAATCGACATCCTCGCCCTGGATGAAGCACTCCGGCGATTGGCCGAACTCGATGCGCGCAAGGCACGCGTCGTTGAGCTGCGTTATTTCGCCGGGATGACGATCGCCGAAACCGCTCGAACGCTCGACGTCGGAACCACGACCGTCGAGGACGATTGGGCGTTTGCAAGATCCTGGCTCCGAAGACAGATCGGCGGAGATGCCGCGTCAGCCGGGGGGACGGATTCCTGACGCCGAACGACTTCCAGAAAGTTGACCGAATCTTCCAGCGGTTGCGTCGGCTGCCTGCTTCGGAACGCGCCGACGCCTGGGCCTCGGAAGCCCCGGATTCCGAGGATCTGCGCCGCGAAGTCGAAGCACTCCTGTCCGCCTACGACGGCTCCGAGAACGACGCGTTCCTCGATACGCCTGCACTGGGAATGATGTTCCCTGTCACGGCCGTAGAAACGACAGATCTCCCCAACCTGATTGGCCGCTATCGCATCATCGAGCCGCTCGGGGAAGGCGGCATGGCGCGCGTATTCGTCGCCGAGCAGGAGCGCCCCCGCCGACGCGTGGCCCTGAAGATCATGAAGACTTTGCTCGGGCCGCGCGCCGAGAAGCGATTCGAACTGGAAGCGCTCGTCCTCGGCCGACTTCGCCATCCGGGAATCGCGCAAATCTACGAGGCCGGCATCCATCAGACAGAGACCGGCCGGCTCCCCTTCATCGCCATGGAGCTTGTCGAAGGCGATCGACTGACGACGGTCGTCAACCAGCGTCAGCTCGATCAGGCGACGAAGCTCTCCCTTTTCACACGAATCTGTGATGCCGTGCAACACGCCCATCAGCAAGGCGTGATCCATCGCGACCTGAAACCCAGCAATATTCTCGTCGAGGATCGGGACGGCCAGCTATTGCCCAAGATTCTTGATCTGGGAATCGCCCGCGCTACGGATCTCGACATCCAGGCGACGACGATGGGCACGGGCGTGGGCGAACTCGTCGGCACATTGACCTACATGAGCCCGGAGCAGGCGGCGGGCGATCCGCACGAAATTGATACGCGATCCGACGTGTATTCCCTCGGTGTGATCCTGTATGAGATACTGACAGGGCAGCTTCCGTTTGAACTCCAGGGCCGACCGATTCACGAAGCCGTTCGGATCATTCGGGAAGACGATCCGCCGACGATGGGCTCGTTGAACACGATGTTTCGAGGCGATCTCGATGTCATCGCGCTCAAGGCGATGGAAAAGGACAAGAACCGAAGGTATCAGTCGGCGCGCGATCTGGCCGACGATGTTCGCCGATATCTCGACAATGAACCGATTACGGCGCGACAGCCGAGCGCCGTCTATCAACTGCGGAAGTTCGCGCGGCGCCATCGTGTATTTGTGGTCGGCGCCGTGTGCAGCGGAATTGCCTTGACGATCGGCTTGATCGGCATGACGTGGTTCGCATTCGGAAAGAGTCGCGCGCTGGCAGCCGAGTCCCAGGCGCTGGAAGAATCCAGAGCCGATCGGCAGGCCGCGGAAACGGCGCAGAAAAAGGCGGAGCGACGATTCGACGAAGTGCGCGATCTGGCCAGTGTCTTCATCGGCGAACTGGACGGCAAGATCCGTCACTTGCCGGGTTCCACAGAAGCCCGTCAGTTCATCGTGTCCACGGGGCTGGCGTATCTCGACAGCCTCGAGAAAGAATCTCGAGACGATCGCGACCTGCAGATGCAATTGGCGATCGGATATTTCAAACTGGGAGACATCCAGGGTTTTCCGGACGAAGCCAATCTCGGCGATCGCGCGGGCGCCTGGGAGAGCTACCAGAAGGGGTTGGCATTGCTGTCGCTCGCGGACCCGACGGAAACGAACGACTTGACGTTCCAAAGAACGCTCAGCTTGTCCTACAGCCACTGCGCTGTTGTGCTCAGTCTCCTGGGGCGCGAAGACGAAGCGCGCAAGTACAATGATGATGCATACGCCGTGCTTCAGAGAATTGCAGCCGCAAGACCAGACGACGTCGGCGTCATGGCGGATATGGCCTATCATGAGAATCGCTTCGGCGACGAAGCGCTTCACGTCGGTGATTGGGAATCCGCCGAACCGCATTTCCAGAAAGCACGAGAATTCTACGAGTCGATTCTGGCTCAATCACCGAGCAGCCTGATTGCGCGAAGAGGGATTGCGGCCGCACATGATCGATCGGCGAGATTCGAACTCATGCGCGGAAACACGGCGAAAGCGATCGAGCATTGCCAGGCGTTCATTCAAACGACCCGCGGGATTGTCGACAGCGGCGACAGCACGCCGTCCGTGTTCTCGGATCTGGCAACGGGATACGAGCGACTCGGCGTCAATCATCGATCGAATGGAAATCGCGAGGCGGCACTGGAGGCGTTCACGGAATCGCTGAAGATTCGCGAATTCATGACGAAGCAGGACCCGAAGAATGTTCGCATTGTCGGCAGCCTTCGATATTCGCATTGCTATGTGGGCGAAGAGTTACTCGCACTGGGCAGACGTGACGCGGCGTTGGAGCAATTTCAAAAGGGCATGGACATGAGCCTCCGGCTCGCACAAGCCGAACCCGACAATCGTCGAGCACGTCGCGAACTGGCCGTCGCCTACTACAAAATGGCCGAGTGGAATCTGCACGCCGCCGATCATTTCGCGGCGGATTCATCCAACTCAGAAACATTTCGCCGCAAGGCGCTCGACTGGCTGGAGCAATGCAAGGGCGTTTTTGTCGACATGCGCGAACGCGACCTGCTTGGAGTGCAGGATGCCGGCGTGATCAATCAGCTCGCCGTGGAAATCGATGCATGCCGCAAATCAATTTCCGATATCGAAACGCTGGTAACAAAGGAGGATTGATCATCACGCCAGGGCCGCGCGCTCGATGACAAAGAACTCCAGCGTTCGATCATGGTAATCGTCCGTCTGCCCGACGTGTGTCATCCCGATTCGCTCGGCGACGCGGATTGAAGGTGTGTTCTCCGGATCGACGATGGCATGGATGCGATCCAGTCCGAGATTCTCGAATCCATGAACCAGCGCGGCGCGGCCCGCTTCCGTCGCGTAGCCGCGTCCCCATACGTCACGCGCGAGATGCCAGCCGACTTCGATTCGTTCCGAATTCGGCAGGGGTTTGAGAAGTACTGTACCGACGAGCTCGTCAGCCTCCTTGTCGAACAAGGGCCATGAACCCATCGGCCGGACGTGGGTCGCGTTCAGACCAATGACGCGTTCGATGTTGGCGACCATTTGCGCTTCGTCGCGTAGCGGATAAGCAGGAGTCAGGAATCGCATCGCGACAGGATCGCCATAGATCCGCATCGCTTCGGGCGCAAGATCCACGTGCCAATGCCGGGCGCGCAGGCGCGGCATGACCAGCGAATCGAATGTCTTCATTCTGTCTCGCGGCGCCCTTGGCATGGCGTGAGATTCTAACCCGCCGAATACGGACTTGTCCCGCGTAGTCGCGATGAATTCCGCGACATGGCCGATAGGCGAATCCGGAAACTGCACAACACCGAGTTTCAGATCAACAAGTCATCGCCGACGATAGAGCATCGGCACGGCGAGGCCGAGCAACAGCATGGCCGACGCGGGCTCCGGCACGGCCGTCAGAATCAACTGTGGTCGATTGTTCGGATTGCCATTGTTGGACGAGTTAAACGTGAATCCAATTCCGTCCGACGCCGACGCAAGCCGCAACGTCGTCGAACCACCCGCCAGCAAGTCGGTGACGAAATCCACGTCCAGTGCAAGCGAGAAATCCTGACGCGTGTTGTTGCCGGCATTCTGAAAAACGCCGAGACCGCGATCCGAGCCGCTTAGCAACGACTGGCCGTGGGTCCAGCCGATTTCATTGCCTGTCGCGGTTCCTGGCGACGAAGATGCGCCCGAACCCTGCGACCAGTTGTCGTCGGCGATCCAGGCAACGCTGAAGTCGCCGACGCCGCGCGTAAAGATCGAGCTCGTCGGTGTAGCGTTCTCCCTGACGGATAGCACGGCGGACTCCAGCGTCCAGTTACCCGCACCAAATGTCGCGTCGAAAGAAGCGACTGTCGCCGCCGTGTCGAATCGCATCCATGAGTCGGCCAATCCCTGGACCATGCCGCCTTCGTTCGTCGCAGTGGCGCCAGAGATGTGCATAGCGCCGCCCGTACCATAAGTCGCATCGGGCAACGCCGCTCGGGAAAACGTATCCTCCACGGGCCCCAAAGACAGGGTTTCTGACGCGATCGCGCCTCGCGTTGCCGGCACCAGGCTCGCCATCAGGCAAGCGGCGGTCAAAGCGAAATTGTGGATTCTGCGCGTCATTGAATAACTCCCTGTGTGATGAATTTCTCGAACTTCGTCCTTCCCCGGCAAACACGGACGTCAGCCGGACGTACCCGCCAACGCACGCATTCGCGTAGCGAACCCTGAATCGTATCGTGGATAGACTCCGAGATTCAACCCCGGCACGCGCAAGCGCTGTATGTGTGACGTGTTATCGAATGCGGGATCGTTTTCGGACCTGATCGCCGGCGCGCGACGACAGCCGTGTGTCGATCAAGCCCGATCGGCGACCGCTTTGAGACTGGGCCAGTGATTGTCGTAATGATCGAGATGTGTGTCGAACCAGGCGCGGATCGGCGTTTCGCCGATCAGCAACTGCGGATCCACATTGCGCACATGCTTCAGCAATGCCTCCTCGGCCGCCCGCAGTTGGGGCAGGAGCATGACGTATGACATGTTCCGGTACTTCCGAAATACATCGGCATTGATTCGATCGAGTTCGTAGTCCGGTTGCGAGGATCCTGCAGCAATCTCCGGCATTCGATCCGATGCTTCCGTGATCCAGAAAACGTAGTGGCCGACGAGATCGCGGACATTCCAATTCGGCCCGACTTTCTCGCGTTCAGCGGATTCATCGTTGAATCGCTCGAGGGCTTGGCGCATCCGCATCGCCTTCTTCTGAAATCGTTGTTCGATCGCATCGCGGACATTCATGGCATCAGCGCTCCCGTGTTGCAGCCGCCGGCGCATCACGAAGCGCCGTAGCGCCGAGATACTAATGGGATTCGAATGAAAGAGAAATCCGTTGCGTCACGCCGGCGTCGAAGCGTCGCTCAATGTTCGACGGCGGAAACCGAGAGCGGGCGATCGACGTTGCCCCCGGATGATGAATCAACGTCTTCATTTCGCCTGGAGACGACCGCTTCAAAGGCCGTGACGACCTTGGGATCGAACTGCGTGCCCGATGCGCCGCGTATGATCGTGACAGCCTCTTCCGGCGTCCGCCCTCGGCGATAGGGCCGATCTGTGACGATGGCGTCATACGCGTCCGCGACGGACACGATTCGGGCGCCGATCGGAATGTCTTCACCGTGAAGTCCCTGCTGCTTGGACTCTTCGGAATAGTGATCATGATGGTGCTTGATCACGGGAATTGCGCCGTCGAGAATGGTCCCGAGCGATCGAACAAGATCGGCGCCGCGGACCGTATGTGCATCCATTTCGTCACGCTCTTCGGCGTTGAGTTCGGCGGCCTTCTTGATGAGCCGCGTCGAAATTTCGACTTTGCCGATATCGTGCAACAGTGCGCCGACGCGAACGTCTTCGACGATGTTGTCCTTCAAGTGCATTTCTTCGGCAATCGCCGTCGAAAGTTCCGCCACGCGAATCGAGTGCGACTTCGTGTACTGATCCGCCGCGTTCAGATACTTCGAGAGGATTTCGATAATGCCGACATGAGCCTCTCGCAGTTCACTCATCGTTTGTGCACGCTGATTGGAAAGCGAACCCATCAACAACGCATTGAGGCCGAGGAAGCCACCCCACGCGATGATTGTCATGATCGCGACGATCGGCGACGAGATCGCCGTCTTGTAATGCTGTGGCGAAAGAAGCATGAACGCCGAGACCGTCAGCACACTGAAAAGGGCAATCGTGCACGCGAGGTTGCGACCAAAATAGTGCGCCGCGATGATGACGGGCAGGTAGTAGAAATGAACGACGACATGCGTCGCATTGAGAACACCGTGCGCAACAAGCGTGACAGCCAGTACGATCGTGACGAGGAGCAACTCAAACCAACCGTCCGATACGGATTTGATCGGCGATCCGAACAGTCGAACTTTCTTGGGCATCAACGCGTCTTTGAGCATGAGCAATCTCCATTGATCTCGGCCATGCATTCATCGGTCACGGACGAAATGCGCTTCATTGAGAACTGATGAATATGCACGATTGCGATGCCGCTATGTGACAGTTACTACAATCGGATGCCGCTGGCACGTAGAAATGCGGTCGGCGCGAGGCGCGAGGCCAATATGCAGGTCATTGGGATTTGCCGGGCAGAAAGATGAGCAGGCTAACGATGCGCAGACCGCGCAGCGGCGGCCATGGCTTGGACGCGCTCGATTTCGGGCGGATTCTCCCAGCTGCCGCCACGCTTCAGATGACTGCCGACGATCCATGCGTCAGCGCACGCGTAATTCGAGGCATTATCGGGGTTGACGCCACTGCCGACGAAGACCGCCTCGTCAACGGCATCCACAACAGCTTGCACGTCATCAGGATGTGTTGCGGCACCTGTGGCCGCTCCCGTCACAACCACGCCGTCCGCGCCCATGAACACGGCGGCGCTCGCCGTCTCTTCCAGCGTGACATCGGACGTGATCGCATGCGCAGAGTGCTTCTTCTTGATGTCCGCGATGATGGCGACGTCGTCCGCCCCAATCATCCTGCGGAATCGCAACAGCGGCCCCGCGTCCGCATCTGCCATGAGCCCCTCATCCGCAACGTGGGCGAAGGCGAATCCCTCGCAGCGAACGAACTGGAGCCCGGCGGCGTGCGCGACAGAGACAGCCTCTCGATTCGCACCCGCCAACACCTGCACGCCGAGCGGCAGCGCCGTTGCCTGCCGAACCGCGAGACAAATCGATGTCATTGCAGAGACGATCTCCGGACCGACGATTCGATTCAGATAGGGAACGTCATGCATATTCTCCAGCATGATCGCATCGACGCCGCCTTCGGCGAGAACCGCGCACTCTGTCACCGCCTGCGCCGCCAGCGCTGAAACATCCATCCTGCCGCGCGGCGTGCCGGGCAATGCGCCGACGTGGACCATGCCGATCAGCGCCGGTCGATTCAGCGATTGAAGAAAGGAAAGACCGTGTTGGGGGAGATTCATGTTTGCTTCCGAAACTGTCGATCGATGCATGGGCGACCATTCTCGACAACGCGCGACGGCGGCATGCCGTCACGACGACGCGATGACAATAATTCGAATCGACCTCAGTCGTCCCAGCGGGATTCATCAGCCGTGGCATTGCCGAGCGTCACGTCCGCTCCCTCTGGGGCAAGGACCGACGGCATGCCGATGCCGCGCTCTTCGTGTGTGCCGGGGACAATGTTGTCGAGAATCACACCGATGGTGCCCGCAACGCCCATGCCGGTCAGTCCCATCGACTCGATCAGCGACCTGACGCTTACGTTGAGATTGACGGAAAGCTCTTTCCACGTCGGATGAATGCCGCCGCCGTCGTATCCCTTGAAATATGCCGGAAGACTCAGCCCCATGAACAGGCTGAAGCCGACGATGAACATATTCCGATCGCTCGACAGATCGGCGCGGGCGAGCTGTTGAATGCCGACAGCGGCGATCAGGCCGAAGAGAACACAATAGAGTCCGCCGACGACGGGCTCAGGAATCGTCGCGGCGATCGCCCCGAATTTTCCGAACAGGCCGAGGAGGACAAGGATTACGGCGGCAATCTGAACGACGTAACGCGAACCAACGCGCGTCAGGCCCATCAATCCGATGTTCTCAGAATACGACGTGCTGCTGAATCCGCCGAAGATCGACGTGATAAAGCAACCAATCCCTTCGCAACCGATGCCGCGCGAAATCTGATGTGGCGTCGGATCCTTTCGCGCCGCGATGTTGGAACAGGCGTGATAATCCCCGAAGGATTCGATCATCGATGCCATGTAACCCGCGATACCCGCAATGATGAACCCGGCGTCAAACCGCGGCATTCCCCACGGCATGAACACTTCCGACGGATTGACGCGAACCCAACTCGCACTCTTGATCTCCTCGAATCCGATGTACGCCGGATGCCCCGCACTGAAGACGCCCGCGACACTGCACAACCAGCAAATCGCACACACGATGACAATCGAAGCGACAATTGAATAGAGCTTGAACGCCTGGTGCTTCCGAGATAGCACCAATGAGAAGAGAATGACCAGAAAGATAATGGCAATGCTGACCGGCCAGCAGGTCGCGGCCTTGGGTGCACCATACTCAAACAGGGCCAGACCGATGAGGATAATGACGGGCCCGACAACGACCGGCGAAAGGACGCGACGCAGCCATCCCATCAGGCCGCTGAAGCCGACGAGCATTTCAAGAACGGCGCCGACCATGATGGTGCCCGCAATGAACTGCATCATCGTGGCCGCGTCCAGCTGCTCATTCTTGCAGCTGGAAATGATCGCTGTGAACGCGGCGAGAACCGAGAACGACACGCCCTGAATAATCGGCAGGCGACTTCCGAAGGTCGTCTGGATGAAAGTCGCCAAGCCGCTGCACAGCATGACGGATGAAATCAGCACGGCGATCTGCGCCGGCGAGAGATTCATTCCGCTCGGACCACCCAACAGCAACGGCACGGCAACCGTCGCCCCGAACATCGTCAGCACGTGCTGCGCCGCCAGCAAGACAGCCTTGGCCATCGGCGGCTTGTCTTCGAGCGAATAGATCATCGTGTCATTGGCCATTCATCCGACCTCCAGGAAACGCGAAGATCGCGCCCCGATGCAACTCTACGGAATCGATGCTCTGCCCGACATGCTGGATGCGTTTGCAGAACGCACGACCGACGCGTCTTTGATAAAGGGCAAGCGTATCGTCTTAGCTGATGCGTTGCAAAACGGTGCGATTTGGTGCGATTTGCTGATGGTCCACAAGCCGCCAGCGCCCTTCATCTGGCGCCGATTGCATGAACGACGCAACTTGACGCCCATGGCCCCCGCGCAGAAACGGGCAAGCGATAATTGCCAACTCGACGATCCCAATTGCTGGCCTACGCAGCATCATGTACTCACGCCGATTCAAACCGGCCGCGGAATCACCAATGATGCCGATCCCCCAGGCATAGCGAATGTCAAGACTGCCTAGCCAATCCCGTGCCCCAGCCTGCAGGCTGGGGAAGCGAATTCGCCGAGAACCACTGAAACGACTCCGATGAACAGAGCACCGAATTCCGGGCCCCGCCGGGAGGGATTCATGCTGCGCAAGTACGTCAATCCTGACAGTCAATCGCACAGTTCGGCGCGTCTTCGCGTCCGCATGCTTGCCTTGAAGGGCAAGCATGGCACCCGGAATTGCGCTCGTGATCCGAAGGCTATGGTTGCATTCCAGGCGTCGTTGGCGCGTTAAATTGATTGTTCAGAATCTCAAGACATGGCGTGTATTGCAGCAGGATGAACGGATTCGCCGTCAGCGCCGCAATGATCTGGTCGTCGATCGTCTCCAGATCTTCCAGGTTCCCCGTGAACTCGATGCCCAGATCCGTCGAGATCTGATCGGCCGCGTTGAGGCCCTCAATGATGCTGAACTCACCGTTCATATCCGCATCAAATGTACACGTCTGCGGCGGGCAGCCGGTCGATGTCGTGAGTAGAGTTGTCAGAAAAATGGCGATCAGGAGCGTCTTGATTGGGCGCATCGTGAAGTCCTTTTGTCGGGTGGCGAGGCGATTTCGGGTATCTTCGCGACGCAATGACGCCGCTGCGGCTATTGGTCAATTAAGCTTAGGCGCGGGCCAAGAGTCCCGCCGAGCGCATTGTAGGGTGGGCCGTGCCCACCAGTCGCTTCACACTCGACCGCATGAACTTGAAAAACGAGTTACCGCCCATGGGAAATAGTTGCCACGTCATCGAGAGTCAGTTGAAACCAGTATTCGTCGTCGGATTCGCACGCTGCCCATTCTGCTGCGGATTTTGTCTCCGCGAGAATGTCGGTGCAAATCGCCCGAAGCTTGCTCGTAACTTTTCGTTCCACGATTGTCGCACGAATCGACAACGTTGCCGCGCTCGTGGTGGGCACGGCACACGCTACTTGTTGACCTTGTTCCAGTCAGCGAGGAATTTTTCGAGGCCGCTGTCCGTCAAGGGATGACTGAGCAGTTGCGTGATCACCTTGTACGGAATCGTGCCGATGTCGGCGCCGAGCTTCGCGGCCTGCAGCACGTGCAGCGGATGGCGCAGGCTCGCAGCGAGGATTTCCGTGCGGAATCCGTAGTTATCGTAGATCGTGCGGATGTCGGCGAGCATGTCCATCGATTCGTGACCGATGTCGTCGAGACGACCGAGGAAGGGAGAGACAAACGTCGCGCCGGCCTTGGCGACGATCATCGCCTGCAGCGGCTGGAACACGAGCGTCAGGTTCGTCTTGATGCCTTCGGCTGTGCACTTGTGCAGCGCCTTCACGCCCTCCGGAATCGTCGGCAGCTTCACGACGATGTTGTCCGCGATCTTGATCAGCTCCCGCGCCTCTTTCATCATGCCTTCGCAATCCGTCGAGACAACTTCCGCGGAAACAGGCCCCGGCACCAGTTCGCAGATTTCGGCGATCAGCGATTTGAATTCGCGACCTTCCTTGGCGACCAAACTCGGATTCGTCGTGACGCCGTCAAGCAGCCCCATGTCGGCGGCGGACTTGATCTCGTCGATGTTGGCAGTGTCGATGAAGAATTTCATAGCGTCGGCGACTCCATTTTCGATGCTTCGGGTGCGTTTTTCTGAGCACATGCTGGGAATGACTCGTCGTGTGGAACCGGCGAATCGCCGGTTCGCTTCAGGCAATGTATCTGCGGAAGAGTCATTGAATCCATCCGCTTCTCAACCTGGTGCAGGCGACGCCATTGTATCGAACCGACAATCTCTTGCGAGCCGCCGCAACGACCGACACACAAACGCAGGTCGCTTCATCGACCCGACATCCCACGCCACACAACAGCCCTAATCCGCCAGCACGCCCGTCTCATTCAACGCGGCTTCAAACTGATCCGGCGTCAGCGCCTCGCCGTCGTTCAATCGCTGGATGCACTCGTCGATCTTCGCCTTGCCGCGCTCCGCGCCGAGCTCCTTGATGAAACCATCGTAAAAGTGCTCGCCCGCCATGGCCCGATTGATCTCGTTGTGCTTGTTGTTCTCGTCCAGCTCCGTGAAATACACAACGCGATACTTCTGGTCGTAGCCGGCTTCGCGATAAATTTCGAACATGATCTTGTCGGCGGCGGCCATGGATGGAGCTCCC
>JAJDEC010000394.1 GCA_029259995.1 Phycisphaerae bacterium | reverse complement strand
CGTGTCGTAGGCCTCGTCGATGCGATCGAGCCGCATCAGCGTTTCCGCCCTGGACCAGAAAAGATCCTCGATACGCGACTCGCCATGCAATGCTCGTAAGCCGGGGATCAGTTCGTCCAGCACTTCCAGATTCTCGGCGTCTCGGCGCGTGACGGACAACTGGGCCGTGTATCCATAGAGGCACTCGATATAAAACGGGTCATTCCGTCGATCGGTGCGTCGAAAAATTTCGAGCGCCTGCCGATACAGCTCGATCGATTCCGCATAACGGCGCTGACGCACACGCATCCATCCGTAGTTATGCAGGCATGACGCGGTCTCCCGATGATCGGGACCGACCGTATCGCGGAACATTGCGACGGCATCCTGGTAGTGCGTTTCGGCCGCGTCCCATTCCGGCGGCTCAACCGCCTGCTGACAGGCGTAGGCCAGTTCCTTCAGGCTCTCGGCGACGCGCGCATCGATATCACCGTAGAGCGAACGGCGAATGTCCAGCGCTTCCTTCTGAATCCCGACGGCCTTCGGGTTGCGCGTGCTCGTATAAGCGCGTCCAAGCGCCTGAAGTGCTTCGGCGAACTCGTCGTCCCGTCGTCGATCCTGACCGCGAATCAGCTCGACGGATTCTTCCAGGTGGGGAATTGCGTCGCGCCATCGCCACAGTGAACTGTAAGTGTTTCCGATGGCAAGATGCACGCTCGCCGCGGCGTCGGGCATGTCCGCCAGTTCGCGTTCGGCGCGCCGGCCGGCCTGGGCGAGCACTTCAATCAGTGTGACGTCGGGACCTCCGCGAGCGGGTTCGGCTGCGGCGAGCGTGTTGACGAGAAAATCACTCGTCGTCTGCGCCACGCGCAGGGCGGCGCGCTCGCGTTCGTTGGCGACATACAGTGCCGTCGCCAGTGTCGTGATGACGGCGAAGACCAGAGCGCCCGCGCCAAAGGCGATCGGATGCCGACGGATGAGTTTGCCGGCGAGATAAAGCGTTCCGGGCGTACGGGCGGAAACGGGATCGCCATTGAGGTGCCGTTGCAGATCCGCGGCGAACGCGTCTACGGACTGATAGCGCTCCTTCGGCGCTTTCGACAATGCCTTGAGAACGATGGCGTCGAGATCGCGCGCGATGCCGGGGCGAATTCGAGAGGGCCTTTCGGGGACCCGCGACTGAATCGCCTGAATGGCGTCCGCGAGCGATCCGTCTGTTCGATAGGGCAGCCCGCCCGTCAGTGCCTCGAACAGCATGACGCCGAGCCCGTAGACATCCGCCAGTGCGTCGGCGCGCCGTGCGTCGCCGCCGACTTGTTCCGGGGCGGCGTATGCCAGCGTGCCGACGAATTGCCCCGTCGTCGTGCGATGGTTCGACGAATCCGTCTCATCAATGATTCGAGCCATGCCGAAATCGAGGATCACGGGTCGATCGTCGCCCGAATCGCCGACGCCCGTCGACGTCACGAGGACATTCGACGGCTTGAGATCGCGATGAATGACGCCACGGATGTGGGCGTGCTGCACGGCGTCGCAGACGCTGAGGAACAGCGACACGATGTCGGCGATGCCGCGGCCACGATCGCCGTTTCGCGCCCACACATTCAACGGCGCCCCGTCGACCCACTCCATGATGATGACGGGATGCCCTTCGATAACATCGATGTCGACGGCCCGTGTGATGTTCGCATGATCCAGCGATTCAATCGCCTGCATCTCGCGCTCGAACCGACGGCGCAGGTCCGCAGCGGCAAATTTCCCACCGATCAATCGCTTGATCGCGACGACGCGCTTCGTCTTCGTGCAACGCGATTTGTAGACAATTCCCTGGCCGCCGCGACCAACTTCCGTGAGGATCTCGTAGTCGCCGATGCGACCGAGTGGCTCATCGTCCTGTGCCGCGCGAAATGCTTCCAGCCACGCGTCGTCTTCGTTCTGGAATCCGAACGCGGCAAGATCGACGACCGCCGAATCGTCATTCGAAATGGGGCTTCCGTGTCTAATCATGGCCGTCTTCTTCACGCAACTGCCGAAGGATGAGTGCCTTCAGGCGCTCTTTCACGCGCTGCTTGATCTTTCGAACGGATTCCGGCGTGATGCCGAACGCCTCTGCAATCTCCGGGATCGATTCGCCTCCGAGCAGTCGCTCGAACACATCGACGTGTTCCCCGTTGCTCTCGGTTCGAAGCGTTCGCAGGGCCTCACGACAATGCAGGCGCGTCCATTGTCGTTCCCATTCGGCGTCCAGTTCGTCCGCGCCAATCATTGCGACGGATTCCAGAGTCACAGTATCTAGGCCGATTTCGTCGTTCTTGTGACGCATTGCGTACCGCGTAATCGCATTTCGGACGGTCCGCCGCAGATAGTCACGAAATCGACCGAGCGCCGGGTCGTATTCGAATCTCGGCATGGCACGCGTGAGGCTGAGCAGAACGAGCTGCCGCACATCCTCGGCGTCCATGAGTTGCAGACCGCGGGCGCGACAGTATCGCACGATCAGCTCGCCATAACGCCGATCGAACTCGCGCCAGGCGCGACCGTCGTCCGGATCGCGCAGGCGCAGAAGCAGGGATGCCCGTGTCGTGTCTGAATTCATCGTTGAAACGCGCAGAAAGCTGCGAGCGACGCGCCCTGGCGGCGGCCGCGGCTCAGAATTTCGTGCGCTGTACCTTCCAACATGGCATTATCCCGGAAAACCGGGGCGGCGGGCAATGATTGATGTGTTGCATTTCGCCGTGTCCGGGCGTTCCCATACGCCCGGCGATGTCCCAGATCCGGGAACCGCCAGATTTTTTCACGTATCCCGTCACGCGGTCCATCGACGTCGGCTATTCATAGCGGCGAGCTGTATCTTGGAATCAGAGGGAGGTAGCGAGTGAATTTTCGAACCATCTGCGCCATCGTGTCGGCCTTTGCAGCCGCATCGGCAAACGCCCAGTCATTCAACGTCGACGTCGGATCGGCGGACGCCGTGCCGGGCGCGTCTTACGCGGCGGCCGGACTGAAGGGCAAATGGAACGCGATACAGGCGACGCATGTCACGCCCTTCATGACGGGGCCGCATCCGCAGGCGGAGCCGCTGTTCGACCTCAACGGCACGCCGACAAACGTCGTTGTCCATCAATTCGGCGGCATGGACCTGGATGCCAAGACTGACGACTTCACGGACGGGGACGATGCCGCCCTGATGAACGACTATCGGGCGACCCATTCAACGAGTCTCGAAACCTGCCTCTATATCAACAACCTGATCCCGGGTGACTACGAAGTCACGACCTACGCCTGGATGCCTGTCGACAACACGATGGTTTCAAAAGTTCGATTCGACTTCTCGCCATACATCCCCCTCGTCGGCGGCGGCACGTGGCCCGGCGGGCATGTGGAAGGTGTGACGTTTGCGCGACACATCATCACGGTCTCTCCCGGCCCCGGAATGACATTTATTGGTATGCACGTCGGCGTTCCCAGCGGAGGGGATACCGTGATCGGTGCGCCGCTGAACGGCTTTCAGCTTCGCCTGCTGCCTGAAGACGCCCCCGCCGACATGAACTGTGACGGCGAAGTCGATGGCCGCGACATCGATGACTTCGTCATGGCGATGACCAGCGAAGAGTCGTATCGAAGTGAAAACCCGACGTGCAACATTTATCACGGCGATATGAACAACAACGGGTCGGTCGGAATAGAGGATCTCAACGCGTTCGTCGCCGCCGTCATGGCAGGATGAGACGTGCCGAAACAGGGCCGCGCCCATTCAGAGCCGCCGCGTCCTCGCGGCGACATCTCATGAACGCCCCGCAAATTCTCGTCGGGCACGAGGCGAATCTCTCATACGCATTGAATCGAACGGCTATTCCGCGTTCCCGTATTACCCCGCGGGAACCGGGATACCGTTCAATCGGAAGAATGTGAGCTGATCGAAGTATCCGCGCAATCCACAATTCCTCGACTTGCGTCTGGCGTCGCGTGCCGCTTTTCTTCTGCGTTTTCAGCCGCTCGGGCTGGGGCGTCTTGACCGGAGCGGTCCGGCGATTAGTCTATTCACAGACGAGCGCCTGTAGCTCAATTGGACAGAGCATCGGTCTTCGGAACCGAGGGTTGGGGGTTCGAGTCCCTCCAGGCGCGTTATTCGGGTATCACTTCCGCATCACATTCGGGGCATTTTCCGCAGTGCCTGATCGAATACTTGCGTGCTTTTTTCAGTGATTCAACGCGTCGCACGATCCCTGAGGGATCCATTGAGAATAGCCCAGCGACTTATCGCTGGGGCATCCGGCTCCAATGACCAATTTCGTCCCGTAGGGACGGAATGAGTGCCACGCGCCCGGCTCGCGCCGTCCCTTCGGGCAACGCCGTGAACCAATGGACTGGCAACTTCGCCCGGGGGGCGGACGAACGATGGGCCTGCTGCATTTCGTCCGCCCTCCGGGCGGAAACGCGTAATGTGCACACAGAACAGGGATTGAAATCCCTGCCAACCATCGTGCGCCCTACGGGCGATCCGGATTTGGATTTGCGCCAACGTCGCAATGATCAGGTTGATTCCGACAAGCAGATCACTTGGTTCACGGCGTTGCCTTATCGGGACGGCAATACGAAATCGTATCGTCTATCCCGCCCTTGAAAGGGTGGCTATTCTCAACCCGTCCCTGCCGGGACGCGAACTTGCCAATTCAGGAAGTGCAGGCGCCCTGCCCGCACGTATCGCTTTATGGCGTT
>JAJDEC010000393.1 GCA_029259995.1 Phycisphaerae bacterium | reverse complement strand
AGACATGACCAGGCTCCGTCGATTTCTGTTGATGCTGATAATCCTGTCATCGCTGGTTCCGGCCATGGGAGTCAGCTGCTTTGACGACTCCGAAATGATCGATCGTCACGAGCAAAGACTGGACGAAGAAGACGAATAATCTGTATCGCTCGAAACAGACGCCACAGTTCCAAGACATCATCATGCCGAATGCCCCAAGTCCAAACGGAGAATGGTATCAAGACGGTCTTCGCTTCAGTTGCACACAATGCGGGGATTGCTGCACGGGTTCTCCCGGCTTCGTTTATGTCAACGACGACGAGATCCGCAAGATCGCCGCATTTCTCGGCAAGTCGGACACGGGTCTGACGCGGGCACATATCCGCCCCGTCGGCAAGCAATTCTCGCTGACGGAAGACAGGAAAACCGGCGATTGCTGCTTCCTTGTCACGACTCCGAAAGGCAAGCGTACCTGCAGCATCTATCCGGTTCGACCGCTACAATGCCGCACCTGGCCCTTCTGGATCTCCAACCTCGAAGATCGTCATGCCTGGAAGGACGCTGCCGGCGCGTGCCCGGGAATGAACAAGGGCAAGCATTACGACTTTGTCCAGATTGAAATCCGCAGGACGGCGGACACGTGGGAGGATCTCCCGTCATGACTGCCGACATCGGACAGATCGCATCGGCGCACGCCGACAGCCAGGCGATGCACAAATGCCTGTCGGCGTTCTACGAGGATCTGGACTCCGCGATCGCGGCGCGTGCCCCCGTCTGCACCAATCGCGGCCTCTGCTGTAATTTCGAATCCTACGGACACGATCTCTTTGTCACATCCGTAGAGCTCGCCCATTTTGTCGCAGGGCACGCCGACGCGTGGAAACAGCCGACGGCCCAGCGATCCTGCCCCTATCAGATCGACGGCAAATGCACGGCCCGCGATCATCGCCCCATGGGCTGCCGCGTATTTTTTTGCGACGAATCATCACGTGACTGGCAGAATGCCGAGTACGAAAAGCGCCTCGCGGAGCTGAAGCGGATCGGCGACGATCTGAACATCGAATATCGGTACGCGGAGTGGTTATCGGCATTGAAGTCCGTCTCGAAAGACTGCATCCGGCAGGTTTCCAGCCCTGGACAGATCAAGGCGCCGGGAGAATTCATTGACCCGCGATCCCTCCCCGTGATAGAATCCGAGTAATCACTCCGGCAGCCTGGGCTGCCTTCTGGCTACGCCCCTCCGAGCGAGCGGCGACGCCGGCGCTGAAGACAACCCTCCCGCTTTGTGGGAAATGACGCGAGGTACGAAACAATGCGATTGATGAAACGATTTCTGCTGCTGGCGTTTGTCGCCGCCTTGTTCAGCCCCGCGCTCGGCTGTGCATCTGCCGTCGGCGCATCGGCGTCCGACATGAAACGGCAATACAAGCGAACCATGCTCTACGACAAGCAGATGTTCGTCGACGACTTCACACTCGCCACGCTGACACATCGACCACTCCGGACGACGCGTTGGGTCCTGGACTGATCCGACGCAAGCGCGGTTCTGGCGACGACTCGCTGCAATTTCTGGTTTGAAAACATCATCGGCGTTCGACATGCTCGACATGGCGAACGCCGATTCTATTTTGAGGGAGTCGCAAGCGTGCGCCAAACCGAGAGAATGCGCACGCAATTTGACGTCGCTTTTGCGATCCGCTGCCGGAAGTCGGCGCATCCATGCGATTCAGCAATCTCTCAAACATGCCTGGCCGATTAAGATTCACCCGCATCTCAGTCTATTCCATTGACGTTAAGATACCATCGCAATGAATGAATGGACCCGAATCCTCTCCGTCCTTGACTGCCCCGTTGGATCGCGAAAATTCGTGACGATCGGCGACAGAGAACTCGCGGTCTTTCATCTCGCCGATCCGGATCGATTCGTCATCACGGACAACGCCTGCCCCCACGCTGCCGGCAATCTCAGCGCCGGCACGATTGAGAACGGCACGGAGATCGTGTGCCCGTGGCATTTTTGGGCGTTTGATCTGGATACGGGCGCGTGCACGATGAATGACGCCGTCCGACTCCGTCGCTACGAATGCAAAGTGATCGAAAATGAACTCGTTGCCCTGCTCGACTAATCAGCGGCAGCCGGAATTCGAAGGCATTACTTTGACGTCACAACCCGCAGCCCCAGTTCCTTCAATTGCGACTCCGCAACGCGCCCCGGCGCCAGCGACAATGGACACGACGCCTTCGCGTTCTTCGGAAACGCGATCACGTCCCGAATTGAACCGAATCGACCGAAGAGCATCACGATTCGATCGAGCCCCAGGGCGATTCCGCCGTGCGGCGGGGCGCCATACTTGAGGGCGTCGAGAAGGAAGTCGAATTTCTCTTTCGCCTCCTCGACTGACAGACCCAGCAATTGGAATATCTTGCGCTGGACGTCGCCTCGATGGATTCTGATCGATCCGCCGCCAAGCTCGATTCCGTTCAACACGACGTCGTACGCCTTCGCTCGAATCTTCAGCAGATCCGCGGCTTCCGGGACATCGTCGGAGCCAACCTTCATGTATTGCAGGTCCTCATCCTTCGGGCTCGTGAAGGGATGATGCATTGGATAGATCGCCTGGGCCTCTTCGTCCCAGCCGAAACAGGGAAAATCGACGACCCAGCAGAACTTCCAGTCGTTTTCCGGAATCATGCCGCGGCGCTGCGCGACTTCCTGTCGAAGCCAACCGAGGTACTTACACACATTCGCCTCGTTGTCCGCCGCGAACATGATCAGATCGCCATGCTTCGCCCCCGTTGCTGCGCAAATCTCGGCAAACACGTCGCCGTCCGACAGAAACTTCGCGATCCCCGTCTGCGGCGTCGGCTTGCCATCCTTGTCCTCAACTTTGACCAGCGGAAGGCCACCGGCGCCGATGCCCTTGATCTCCTCCGTCAGTCCATCCGTCTCCTTGCGCGTCATTTCGGCGCCGCCCGGAACGACGATGCAGCGAACCACACCGCCCTTCGCCAGCGGCTCGGCAAACACGCGAAACTCGATTTTTCGCAGAATCTCAGAGACGTCCTTGATCGTCATGTCATATCGCATGTCCGGGGCGTCCTTGCCGTATTTCGCCATGGATTCCGCGTAGCTGATTCGTGGCAAAGGCAGCGGCACGTCAACGCCGATGGCGACTTTCGCCGCCGCCGCGATGCAGCGTTCCACGTGCTGCATCACATCTTCGGGCTGGACAAACGCCATCTCAACGTCGACCTGCGTGAACTCGGGCTGCCGATCGGCGCGCAAGTCCTCATCGCGAAAGCATCGCGCGATCTGGAAATATCGATCCATGCCGCCGATCATCAGAAGCTGCTTGAAGATCTGCGGCGACTGCGGCAGCGCGTAAAACGATCCGTGATGCAATCGCGACGGAACGAGATAGTCGCGCGCTCCCTCGGGCGTGGACTTGTTCAGAATCGGCGTCTCGATATCGACAAAGCCATTCTCGGAAAAGTAGTCCCGAATTGACTTGGTGATCTTGTGCCGAAGCATCAGCGCTTCGCGTACGGCCGGTCGCCGAATGTCCAACACGCGATGCTTGAGCCGCAAGTCTTCATTGGTATCGATCTCGTTCTCGATCGGGAACGGCGGCGTCTCCGACTTGTTCAGCAATTCTATTTCATGTACGGCGATTTCAACCTCGCCCGTCGGCATCTTCGGATTGACCATGGCGCCGCGACTTCGCACATCGCCCCGTACCGCAATCACGTACTCGCTTCGCAGCGATCGCGCGATCGTATGCGCCTGAGGATCCGTGTCCGGATTGAAAAACAACTGCGTGATGCCGCCGCGATCGCGAAGATCGATGAAGACCATGCCGCCGTGATCGCGATACGTCTGTACCCAGCCGACCAGCAGCACGGATTTGCCTTCGTCCGCACCTCGAAGTTCGCCGCAATGATGCGTCCGCTCGTTGTAAGGTAACGCCACCGTGTTCTCCGCCTTCTTTTTGGATGCCGGCAAAGGCGCCGACGAGTCCGCAGTCACGAACATCGACCAACTCGGCCAAGGTCCGCACATTCCCAATTCAATCTCAAAACCCGGAGTTTAGACGCGAACAACACGGACTGCTACTCGCCGGTCTCGCCCATCACGGCCGATCTGCCTATTGTCTGGGGTCGCGGCTTGTTCTGAAGCCAGAGTCTCAGATAGGTCTCGGCGAGCTTGCCCTTCGGCGTATAGCCGTAATCCGTGGCTCCGCCTTCGGAGAGATTCCATTCCCACCAGATAATGCCGTTCACGTTGGGCTCGTTCGTCCAGGCCTTCATGAACGATTCGTAGAGAATCGCCTGTTCACGCTGTCCTGCCTGCGTCGCCATTTCGTTGGCGAAATAGTTCCAGCCTTCCTTGGCGGCGCCCTCCTGGCTGCACCATCCGACTTCCGTGAACATGATCGGCCGATCCACTTCGCGCTGGAATGCGAGAATCTCGCTTTTGATCTTTGCCCAGTTCCGATCCAGTTCCTCGATCTTCGGATTCGGGCCGTTCGCAAGCTTGTAGTACGACGTCATGCCGACAACATCCAGATCATCCCAGAATCCGATCTTGGACGTTTGGTAATGATCCCAGTTCGCCGAATACCCAAGGGATCCATGATAGATATCGCGTACCGATGCAATCGTCTTTCGCCACTGTTTCGTCTGCCGCTCCGACTTGATCAGCTCCGAGCCGACCATCAGCAACTCGACGTTGTGCTTCTCGGCCAATCGGGCGTACTTTCCGATGAACTGCTCGTAGCGATCGAACCACGCATCCCAATCGCGCCCCGGCGGTATGATCTTGCCGCGCCACTCCCCCGTCCGAGGCGACTTCAGCAACACCACCGGCATCAAGACACGCCGCATGCCGTGGACCGCCGCAAGATCCAGCAGTTTTCCGAGCGCCTCGTCGTCGGCCGATCGATAGGGATCGACATGAAGGTCCAGACTTCCCGCGTGCCGCTGCCATCCGTGAACCACGAACATCACGGTATCCGCCCCCATCGCGGCCACTTCCGGGATCAACTCGTGATATCGGTCGTAAATCTCGCGGCCACCGTGCAGTTGAATGGCGAGTCCACGAAACTGGCCTTCCGTGGACACTGCCCTTACCGGGGCCTGGGGCGTCGCAGGGGCCGCCGACGCCGTCGTGTCGCCACTGTCGTCGAGGGGCGACGCCCGGACAACCCAGGCGGCCCACACGCAGCAGATGGCCAATATGACACGTATGCTGGTCTGCATGACTGCGAATCCTACACGACGCCCGCATCAAGTCCCAACCGCGAGAAATGCCGAATTCTCTGACGGCTGACAATCCGATAAATCAGGTATGGCACAGACCTCACGACACGCAATCCTCGCCTGCCTGACATTTTCGACCATCGGCGCCGCCGCTTGCGGTTCTTCAGACACGCCCAAGAGCGCAAACGCCGACTCCAGGCCTGTTTTGTCGCCGGAATCGCTTTCACCAGTCGAGACGGCGCGGGCACTCCATCAACTCCGATGGAATCGCGACTTCGAGACGCTTGGAACGATGCTGGCGCCCGAGAATCGAAGGTCGACGATTCGATTCCTCAATTCCATCGACCAGGTACTCGACGCCCACGATCAATTGCAGGAAGCCGCCAGGAAGCGGTTCGGCGATCGGATCCATCACGCATGGAACATCTCGGCCATGGAAAACAACCTGGGCATTTTCTCGCGCGATGTTCGAATGATCAATCAATCGCTCAAAGGCGATCACGCCGTCGTGACACTACAGGCGGGCGACAATCTGCCGCTCATTCGATCGGAATTCGATCGAATCGACCGAAAGTGGATCCTCAAGTCCCCCTTTGCGGATACGACGATCTGCGATCCGCTCGATCAATTCGCGATGCAGATCGACGACGTCGCCGAACGAATCCGCATCGGCCTGACGCCGATGGAGTACTTTGACGCCGTGACCAACGAACTTCTCCCCGGCATGGCGCAAGTCGCCGCAGGAAGCTCAATCGACGAAACCCGCGTCTCCGACGCAACGGATCGGACACCTTAGGGATCAACGAAGACAGCCCGGCAACTCAACGGGATCGCGGGATGGCTTCTCGATTCTCGTCTGTGAGGGACGAGGCGAACCCGCGCCCCGGGAAACAACGCGTCGACTTAACGTTGGCTAATCCCTCAGTGCCAATGCGGTGACATCGGTATCGGTGATCGATGCGCTGCCGTATTCATCGCTCTCGAACGCCGGTTCTGGCATGCCCCGATTTCGGCGCGTATTCCCGGAAAACTTGACACGGCACTTCACGATGCCGTCTAATCAAAGTAGCGATTCTCTCGAATCAAACAACATCGAAAGGACATCATGTCTCGTTGCATCTTTTCAGCCATGCTGATCGTCTGTCTCGTTTTCGTTCGCATGTCATCGGCCGGGACGCCTTGCGCCCCCGGCACATTCAGCGAGACCGGGGACGAACCGTGCGTTCTCTGCCCGGCCGGAACGTTCCAGGGCCTCGCGGGGCAGACTTCCTGCCAATCCTGCCCAGCCGGAACTTTCTCAGAATCTGCGGGTGCGAGCGAGTGCCAGGCCTGCCCACCCGGACACTTCAGCAGCGTGCCGGGCGCACAATCCTGCATTCTCTGTCCTCAAGGCACCTTTGCCGCGAACCCCGGTTCGACGTCATGTCAGTTCTGCCCACCTGGCTCGGCGTCGAATGTCGTTGGCGCCGCTGTATGCCCCGAATGTCAGCCCGGAACTTTTCAGCCCAATTCAGGTCAGCCGAACTGCCTGTTGTGCCCCCAGGGAACCTTCTCCAATCAGTTCGGATCGACGAACTGCCAGGAATGCCCCTTTTGCCTGGACGAATTCATATGCACTGCGGATTCCTGCGAGTCAACGACCGGCAACTGCGTTCACACCCCGATCCCCGGCATCGGCTGCGAAGCCTGCTGCCTCTCGTGCGGCGACTGTGAAATCCTGCCTCGGGAAGACTGTCTCGCCGCCGGTGGTGAGCCTCTCGGCCCGAATACGGATTGTGCAACGATCGGATGCCCGCCGACCGTCTCCTGTTGCTTTCCGACGGGCGCATGTCGCGATTTCACGCCGATGGAATGCGGAGCGCTTGGCGGCATCTCCGGCGGCGCGGGATCCAATTGCACAACGGCCCTATGCGCGCCTTCGATCTGCTGCCTCGGTGACTTCAACAACGACGGCCAGATCACGGGGCTCGACATCCAGGGATTCGTCCAGGCGCTTCTCGACGGCCCCGCCTGCCCATAAATGCCAGTGCAACGCACAATGCGTCCGAACGCTCGGTCACGCTTCGCGTGAGCGTCACGTCGGCGTCTCGCCGCGATCCAATCGATCCAAATTCGCCTGGATCCGTTCCCGAATCGTGGCGGAGATCGTCGCCTCGTCCCACTCGGCAATCTGCGCCGCCGGAATCGGCTCGCAATATGCGATGCTCACGCGCCGTGGC
>JAJDEC010000392.1 GCA_029259995.1 Phycisphaerae bacterium | reverse complement strand
CAAGATCGACAAGACGCCGCCGGTTCTGTCGGCCAGCCGAACGCCGGCGAACGCCAACGGCTGGAATAGCGCGGACGTGACCGTGTCGTTTGCCTGTGCGGACAACGTCTCAGGCATGGCGATATGTCCGAGTACGGAGATCGTCTCAAGCGAAGGCGCCAATCAATGGGTCCTCGGGATCGCGAATGATCTGGCGGGCAACGAAGCCAGTCTGTCGATGACGGGCATCAACATCGACCGGACGCCGCCGACGATCACGGCGAGTGCGATGCCGTCGGCGAATCCCGCCGGATGGCGCAACAGCATCGTGGAAGTCTCGTTCGATTGTTCCGACGCGCTATCAGGCGTCGTTCAGTGTCCGGCCGCGACTTCACTCGCGACGGAAGGCCTCGGCCAGAGTGCGTCCGGTACGGTCTTCGACCTGGCTGGCAACGCTGCCAGCGTGACGGCAGGCGATATCAATATCGACTGGACGCCGCCTTCGATCGCGGCAGTGATGTCGGACTCGCCGGATGCATTCGGCATGTACGATCCGGGGCTGACCGTGAGTTATGTCTGTTCGGATGATCTGGCCGGCGTTGAGACGTGTCCGATGGACGACGTGTTTATCGACTTCGGTCTCGATCAGGGCGCTGATGGCACGGCCATTGATATGGCGGGCAACACCGCCAGTGCGTCTGTCGCCGGACTCCATGTCGGAAGGCCGGTCATCACGCCGGCGACAGGATTGTCGACAGATGAAGGCTTTCTGATCGACACCGTGTTGGCGAACGTGAGTTCGTCTGCGGCGACAACAGGTTCCGCCACGATTGACTGGGGCGATGCTTCGTCGCCTGATACGTTTGACTTGTTCTTTCACGGAACGGGCGAAATCAGCGGCAGCCACGTCTATGCAGATGGCGGCGAATACAACGTCGAAATCTGTGTTGTCGATCTTCTTGGGCGTCAGATCTGCGAGTCGTTGCCGATGACTGTCGGCAATCAGCCGCCAATCCTCCAGGCGATTGAAGTTCCGGCGATCGACGTCGTTCTCAATACGAACGCGCAGATCCTGGCAACGTTCAATGATCCTGGAACCGCCGACACGCATGTCGCCACAATTGACTGGGGCGACGGATCGGAGTTGGAAGCCGTCGAAGTCATGGAAGGCGTGTTCGGTTCTCCCGGAGATGTAGCGGGTCTCGATGGATCAATCCAGGGGAACCATACGTACACGTTCCCCGGCGAGTACCAGGGCCAGCTCTGTGTCATGGATGATGAAGGCGAGATCGACTGCCGTCCGTTTTCGCTCGTCGTCGCACCTTTGCGTGATATCACGTGCAACATTGAAGTCGGCACGATGAGCTGTTCGGGTCCGACAGTGTCAATCCCGCTTGCGGCGAATGTGAGAAACGTTGGCGACGAGCCGATCAACTTCCTCTGGGAGGCTGATAATCCCGGCGGTACATACACGGACATGGAGAACAGCGATTTCGACGATCCACAAAGCCGGACGCCGACGCTGACGACGAATGCAAGCGAAGGCTTCAACGTCTTCTGCACGGCGATCTTCAGTACGGAAAGCGGACTCGATCCCGTCACGTGTCAGGCCTTTGTTGCTCCGTGTGTGCAGGGCGCCGTCAACTCCTGGTTCAGTGTACGAACGCATGGGAGCGCGGGCGAATTGTCGATCCCCCTGGACGCGAGCAAGACGGACGCCGACGCAGGCACGAACGGACCGACGTCCGAGCCTCGACTTGGCGGTATTCAGAATATCGTCGTTGTGTTTGACTATGAGGTCGAAGCGGCCGATGGCGCGATCGGGCCCAACGATGTCGCAGTGATCGACAGTGCGGCGCAGATATACGTGCCATTGGGCGTATCACTCGATGCCGGCGAGTCGGGGACAATGCTGTCGATTCTGTTTGACGCCGGAGCGTTGCCGAACGAGGAGAGATTCACGATTGAGCTGGCTGGCTCATTCCGTTCCGTTGCCGGGGGCGAGTTGATCGCAGGCGATACGGATTGCCAGATTGTCACTTTGGTTGGTGACAGCAACAACGACAATCGAACTGACGGCAGCGACTTGTCCGAGGTGCTTGCGCAAAATGGTCATTCACCGGCGACGACGACCAACGCCCGGCAGGACATCAACGCCGACGGATCGCTCAACCTGATCGATGTCGCACTGACCAGGCAGCATCTGGGCGGAAGCCTGCCTTCAACGGCGCCGGAGGATCCGTTCGAAGCAAGGCGACTGGAGATGAGACCCGCGACGGAGCGAAAAGGCGGATAGCGTCGCCATCGAAACATGAAACTGTGAGGCAGGATTAACAAGGTATAGAAGGAGGAGATGAGCGGCCCCGACATTCGTGTCGGGGTCGCTCCTTCTTTCTCTTCAAGGATTTGCGCGGACCGTTGAAGCGCAGGTTGATTCGGCGGCTGCAATCGACCTACGTCCCGAAAGGGCAACGCCGTGAACCAATCAAACTGCTTGTTGAATTCAACCTGATCATTGCGGCGTCAAGACGCAACGCCAACTCCGTATCGCCCGGAGGGCGCACGATGGCAGGCTCGGATTTCAATCCCTGTTCGACTTGTCGTCGACGCATTCTTCGTGATTTGTCAAGACCGACTTCGCTTGTTCGTGGTCTCCGGCTGCAGCCAGCGCCGCCGACAACCGCTGTGCCGCTTCTGTCGTTTGATTGTGGTTGCATCCAAGATTCTCTGTGATGATCTCGTAACAGTGGCGGTAGTCGTCAACAGCCGCGCTCATGTCTTCATGTTGCATTTCCAGGTCCCCCAGGGCCCGGTACGAGCGAGCGATATCCGGGTGATTCGGATGCAGCCGCTGATGTCGCGATTGGAGGACCGATTGGTGTATGCGAATTGCCTCATCAATGTCGCCTGTCCGGGCAGAGAGCACGCCGAGCTGAAATCGGCTCATCAGTGTGTCCGGATGATCCTGCCCCAGCGTCTCGCTGCGAATCGCACGAGCGGTTCCAAGATACTCCGCCGCCTGGTCCCAATCCGCCTGCGTCATCTTGAGGATGCCCAGATTCTGCGACGTCTGGGCAACGCTGAGGTCACGATTACCCAGCAGATGCCGCCGCATTGTCAGCACTTTGCGAAAGAGGCCCTCCGATTCCGACAGCCGTCCCTGGTCCCGACGCAATAGGGCGACGGCGTTCAGGCTCGTCGCTACGTCAACATGTGTCTTGCCATACAGGTCGCGCCGGATTGCCAGCGCGTCATTCAGTTCGCGTTCGGCCTTATCAAACGCCCCGAGGCTGCGGTAGCTGTTGCCGATCGTCATGCGGATCGACGCAGCCACTTCGGGTTGATTCTCAAGTGCGATATCGACCCAATGCACGGCTTCATCCAACACGTCGGCGAGGGCAACCGGGCTTCCCTCGGATGCGGGCGACACTGATCCCAATGTGTCCTCCAGGAACACGTTGATCTGTCTTGCCTTCTCCGCCTCGGTTGCAGTCCGTTGATAGAGTACGGCCATGATCGCCGTCGAGGCCAATAGTGTCGTCAGCACGATTGCCGCCGCGGTCGCGGTCACTCGGTGCCGGCGCGCCAGCCGCATCAGCAGGTACCAGCTGTTTGGGCGTCGAGCTGAGATGGGCTCATGATTCAGATAGCGGCGCACGTCATCGCGTAATGCTGCGGCAGTCTCGTAGCGCTCCTCGGGGTGCTTCGCCAGCGCTTTCAGGGCGATCGCATCGAGATCCGAGTCGATTTCCGTGGGAGCGGCGCCGGGCGTACCGACTTGCGACGCCTTGCTCGGCAATACAGGAGCCGCATCGGCGATCACGTGGACTGCTTCGGCAAGCGTCAGGCCCGGTGGCACGAGCGGCTTGCCCGTCAAGAGTTCGTGAAGAATCACGCCGAGCGCGTAGACGTCGGTTCGGGCATCAGTGGACTTTGTGCCGGCGCCGACCTGTTCCGGCGCGGCGTAACTCAATGTGCCGAAAAACTCACCGGTCATCGTGATCATCGGCGTCGATGCAGTCATCCACGACGCCAGACCGAAATCCAGCAAATGAGGTTCGCCGTGCGCGTCGACAAGGATGTTGCCGGGTTTGAGATCACGATGAATGATTCCATTCTGATGCGCGAAGGCCACGGCATCTGTAATCCGAATGAACAATTCAAGTCGATCTCGCTGCGGAATCGGATTGCCTCTGGCCGCCGCGCGAGAAATGTAGGCGTCGAGCGGCACGCCGCTGATCAACTCCATCGCAAAGAACCGCCGCTCATCTTCCGTAACGCCGGATTCGTAGATGCGCACGATATTGGCGTGCTGCAACTCGGCGGCGAGTTCGATTTCCCGTTCGAATCGACGCTCGGCGGAATCGGATCGCCAGGCGCCTCGCCGCAAGACCTTGATGGCGACTCGCCGGCCCAAGTCGCGATGCTTTGCGTCAAACACGTCACCTTGCCCGCCGCGGCCGACCAATCGCAAATTGTCGTATGCACCAAGACTTGGGATTGACGAGGCGCGGATCTTCCCACTGCGCATTTCGCTGAGGATCGAGTCGTCGTCGTGAAACCAGTTTTGCGAGGAATCAACAATCGACACGGGCTTCAACCTTCCTCTTGAACCTGGGCCTCCACCAATTCGGCGATACGCCTGACAATGCGCGACTTCGCTTGATATATCTGATCGACAGTCAGCAACAGCCGCGCCGCAGTTTCCCTGGCGTCACAGCCTCTTACGGCATATGCGTCAAACGCGGCACGGTCCTTGTCGTTGAACTCCGCTTCGATCGATCGCATTGCGATCCGGAGGTGATACTGCCGCCATTCTGTCTCCCAGTCATTTTCCTCGTTCGGCGCAGCGATCGCCGAGTCTCGTCGTGCTCCATCCATATCTAGCGACTGCGCCAGTGGCTTCTGAGACAATTTTCGAAAAATAACGTTGCGGACGACCGTTTTCAGGTAAGCCCTGAACGAGCCCTTCTGAGGATCGTATTCGAATCCCGGCATCGACTTGGTCATGGAGATGAGCGTGTCCTGAACGACATCGTCGCAATCCGTAGATTGGAGTCCGCGACGCCTTGCAAACGCGCGGATGAGTTCACCATAGCGATCGCAGAATTCGCGCCAGGCCGCCTGGTCCGCGGGTTCGCGCAATCGGGCAAGCAGCGTGACGTGCGTCGATTCGTTGGGAGTGCTGCGTGACATACGAGTTCGGAATTCGCGAATTCGAAAGGTCAGAATAGACGATCGGTCGGCGGAACAAGAAATTCTGCCAGGTTTCTTTCAGATCCGGGCCGGCAACGTACCAATCGTCTGTAGAGCCGTCGCATCTCGGCAGCGCGGATCTGCGACTCTGTTCCAGATCGAGGCGGCAGTCGTTGAAAATTATACCCGATAGAGGATCGAACAATGACCCATATGAAAAAACGCCCCGGAAGCCGGATGCCGAACCAGTCGCAGCGAGCCCAACAGGTGGATCGATGCGACTTCACCGGATTCGCCTGGCGATTCGCGGCCGCCTGCCTGCTCGCGACTTTCGTCCACAGCCGGCCTGGCGTGGCTCAGACCTACGTTCGTGTCATCGGAGGCGACATTCAGTCCGCCGGTGTCCTTTCCGACTTCGGGCAATCCCTGGTCCTGCGTTCATTCAACAGCTTCGATGCTGGAGACACAAACGGATTCACTGACGTGTATGTCTATGATCGATTCACACAGTCCTATTCATGGGTCAGTGCGGACAGCAATGGCAATCCCGGCAACAACCACAGCGGTGGATCCAACGGCCCCGGCGGGCCCGGCATCGCGATCTCGGCGGACGGTCGCTTCGTCACGTTCATCAGCTTTGCCACCGATCTTGTTGCCAATGACAACACTGCGGGATTTCCCGATGTCTTCCTGCGCGATCGAGACGTCAGCGGCGACGGCACCTTCGACACGCCGGGAGATGTCGCAACGACGCGCGTCAGCGTCGACACGAGCGGTACCGCCGAGGCAGATGGCATGTGCACGCAGTCGGATATTTCCGGCGACGGCGCCTTTGTTGCGTACGCGTCCGATGCAACGAACCTTGTCTCAGTCGATAACAACTCGGCTCGTGACATATTTCTTCGCGATGTCATCAACGGCGTGACGACGCGCGTCAGCGTATCGACAGGGGGCGCGGAATCGAACGGTTTTTCGACAGCGCCGTCCATCTCTCGCGACGGCCGCTTCGTCGTCTTCCAGTCGATTGCCACGAACCTCATCGCTTCGGATACGAACGGTGGCACGCAGGATGTGTTCATTCACGATGTTCGGTCCGGCGCAACGAGATTGGTTACGCAGTCGACGGGCGGGGCCCAGGCCGACGCCGGTGGAACCGTTCAATATGCAGGCGCCGTGTCAGGCGACGGTCGCTTTGTCGTATTCGAAAGCCCGGCGACCAACCTCGTGACGCCGGATAACAACGGTTGGGACATTTACGTCCGCGACACCGTCAACAATGCAACCGTGCGCGTCAGCGTCAATTCGAGTGGTACACAGGCAAACGACACGTGTATCGAACCGTCGATCTCCGACGACGGCCGCTGGGTGATTTTCAAGAGCACAGCGTCGAATCTGGGAGGATCGGGAGGACCGCAATTCCGCACCTATCTTCACGATCGGGATGCGGATGCGGACGGTATCTTCGACGAGGCCGGAGCGATTTCGACAACGCTCGGCATCCTGATGGCCGGCGGGCCTGCGGATCCCAGGAACGCCGTGATCTCACCGACGGCTGACTCGATCGCACTGTTTACGCCCGTGCCACTTGAGCCCGGCGACAGCGGCTTTACGCTTGATCTCTACTTCGGGGATCTCGAACAGGATCAGGATCTCGACGGTCTGCGCGACAGCTTTGAGTATTTTGGAATCGATTCAGACATCGACGGCACGATCGATCTGACGCTGCCGAACGCCAACTATCGGCGCAAGAATCTGTATGTTGAGGTCGACGCGATGGCCGGCCGCGCGCCCAGCGCTGTGGCCGGCAGTATGCCAACAGGCACGACTTTGGATCCGGTGATCGCCGCCTTCGCCAATGCGCCCGTTGGCAATCCTGACGGCTCGACCGGCATCGACCTTGAATTGTTGATCGATGAGACCAACTTGCCGCTGTCGTCGTGGGGAACGCTTCCGTGGCCTTCGTTCGATGCAATCAAGAATGGCGTGGGCCTGTTACCTGGAAGTTTCGGCACGCCGGCGGAACGCGGAACGTTGCCGTTCCTTAATCCCAACTGGCCGAACATCCGGGCCGCGCGGATGCTCAGCTACCGGTATTGCATTTTCGCCGATCAGTATTGCACCACAGCTGCGAACGGCGCGCAGGTCTGTACAGTGTCAGGTCGCGCCGAGTTGCCGGGCAACGACTTCTTTGTGACGCTTGGCGGTTGCGATTGGTCGGGCTGCTGGAGCCCGGTTGGTGGTACGAGTGCCCAACAGGCCGGCGTTTTTCTTCACGAACTCGGTCACACGCTGAACCTCCAGCACGGAGGCGGCGACGGAATCAACTATAAGCCGAATTACTACAGCGCCATGAATTACACGTGGACACTTCCGAACTTCGTCAATACGCCGGGCCCGGGGTCCTACGCGGGATTCTGGCCGCTGGATTTTTCGCGAGCTGTTTGGCCGACGCTTAACGAATCCGCGCTCAGCGAGATCCTCGGTATCAACGCACCTGTCAACATCCGCGTTCCTGTGGGGCCGATGAATCCACTTGCAGCCTTGAGGCTGACGCAGGGTGCAATCGACTTTGACGGCAGTTCGGCGCTGACGTCAAGCGCCTCGGCGGATATCAATGATGTCGTTGTCGGCAATCAACTCCCCGGCGAGATGCTGACGGGCCACGATGATTGGTCGAACATTCAATTGACGTTGACCGGCCACTCGAATTTCTCTGACGGCCCCGCCGGCGGATTCGACACGGGGAATGAAATCGCGCATCACGAGCTTGCGGATCTCGCCCGGGCGGGCGACTGCAACGGCAACGGCGTGTGGGACGAGGACGACGTGAATCTCGGCGGCTTTCCGGACTGCAACGGGGACGGGATTCCCGATGAATGCGGTTTCGCGGATTCGTTCGATATCTACACGTTTGACAGCGCTCTGCACGGCCAGAGCGGCTGGAAGGGCTGGGACGGCGTTGCTGCTGCCACGGGTCATGTGACGGAAGTCGTATCGCGAAGCGCGACCAGGGCAGTGGAAATCGAAGGCGCTGCGGACCTCGTGCATGAATTCTGTGGTGCGATGGCCGGCGTCTGGTCGTTTTCTGCATGGCAGTACATTCCGTCGGATTTCGATTCCAATGGCGCGGGGCAGTTTGCGGGTTCTTACTTCAACCTGCTCAACACGTACCAGGATGGCGGGCCATACGATTGGTCCGTTCAGATCGGCTTCGATTCCAATAGCGGGAATCTTGAGGTGTTTCACGGCGATGGCGTGAACACGGTTGATGTTCCATACGCGACCGATCGCTGGGTGAAGATCCAGGTCATTGTCGATGAAGACGATGACTGGACGAGGATCTACTACGACGACGATCTCGTAACCGAGTATGCATGGACAGGCGGAGTGCTGGGCGACGGCGGCGGGGCGCTTGACGTTGCGGCGGTCGACCTCTTCGCAAACGGTGCTTCTCGACTGCTCTATGACGATCTGCGATTCGAATCCGGTTGCGGCGTCACAAGGTTTGCCGATCCAGACGGCGATGGCGTCGATACGGAAACCGAGCTTCGTCAGGGCACGGATTCGTGCCGGGACGATTCCGACGGCGACGGTCTGCCGGACGGCGTGGACAACTGTCCGCAATACCACAACGCTGATCAGGCCGACTGCGACGGCGACGGCGTTGGCGATCTTTGTGAACAGCTGGACGGATCGGCGACAGACTGCAATGGCAACGGCGTGATCGACGCATGCGACATGGAGACGATTGACATCACATTGTTCGTGTCCCAGTTGCTGGCCGACGTACGCGATCCAGTGCTGGAGTGCATGTTCGACTCGAATCACGACGGATTGCTCAATGGTCTGGATGTACAGTTCTTCGTCAGCAATCTCATGATGTAGCCGGCCGTAGACTGTATTCAGGCCGTGGCAGCCCGTGGTGAAAGTCTTTCGGCCCATCGACGGCCATTTCATGCCAGCTTTTTGTCCTCGGCACTCGGCGAATTCTCAGGATTCGCTTTCGCTTCTCTCCTTCGATCTGTCGGAGAATGTCGCGCCGCAGACCTCGCTGCACTTTCACCACTGGCTGCTAAGGCTGCGCGGCATAGACGCTGATCAGGAATGCGCGCAAGGTCTCGTATCATTGCGGACCATCGCCGTAATTAAGCACCCAACAGAGAATCCGGGTCCGTACGCTGAAAAAATCGGGGAAATCTGGGTCGGTGTACGCCTTATTCTGTATTCTGTCGGTCGCCCCTTCGTCCACAAGGTCCGCGTGCCGAACGGGCGGGAAGTTTCGTCCATTGCGAACAAGGGATTCAACCCATGCTGTTACAATTCACTGAATCCAGATCGACCTGTTTTATGGCAGGAGGACGACGAATGGCCTTGATTCGCAGACCTCATTTTCGATGGAGTCGCTGGCTTTCGATTCTGCCCGTGCTGATGCTCGCATTGTCGCTTCGGGCGCCAACAGCGCGCGCCGACAATTCCGTTCGCTTGCCAGATGCCGGGTTACTTGAAAAGTATCCCGATTTCGCGCGGCTCTACAACACGGTATCCGCCGCGGATGCGGATAAGTCGCAGGCGTTGCAGGCTTTCTATTCGCACAAGGAGACGTTTGCCGCATACGATCCGGCGGTTCCGGAGACCGTGAAGCCCGCTCGCGAGGCGATGGCCGAGCTGTTCGCCTTCGATGCAGAACGTGGCGAGGATTCCGAATGCAACCTCAAGAGCATTCACTGGCTGTTGAAGCAGGGGGCGATTGACGAGGACTTGTCACGGCGGATGGCGGATATTCGCAATGACATGGTGCGCGAAGTCTGCGAGGACATGGCGCGAAAGTACGGTGAAATCCACCGCATTGATTTTTCCCCGGCAACAAGTCTGTTGAGCGATATCGATCAGACGTTTCGTGCGATTGCGCGTCTCAGGGAAATGGGCATTTCGGGAAAGACGCTCAAGGCGGATTTTGCTGACATGTGGAAGCTGAAGTTCGGCGTCGATCCGACATTCCTCGATGTCGTCAGCCATCCGCATGAGGCGCGGATACCGGATTGGAGAATCGCCAGACCGGATATTCACGTATTTGCCGCGGAGCTGCGCAAGGGCTCCGCGCTCCTGGCGGGAAACGATGAGGCGTACTTTCTGGAAGGTGCGTTTCGCATGCAGATCGATCGCCGGTCTTATGCGAGCGAACAAGAGCTTTACTCGATGTTCGCCGCGAATCCGCATGATCCGGATGCGCCAGTCGCCAGAATCGCGGTCGTCGAAATGAAAACGGGAACGGCCAAGAAGTATGGATACAAGATCGCGCCGGAAGCACGGCGCAGTTACGCCTGGGGATCATCCGTCGGTAATTGGTTCTTCTTCGCGAAGCACGCTCAGCATGATCCCGAGATGGCCGTGCGCTATGCCGCCAAATACGGTCTTCGCAGTTTCTCTGAAGGACCGGGTTGGCTGATCCTGTCGCAGGATCCCGATCCGGAGAATCTGCCATCGACTTACGAGGAGTTGGTCAGTCGGCCCATTGAGCGCGGCGACGTCCTGAAGAAGGTCTATGACGCGTACTACGCAAATCAGAACCCCCCTTTGAGCCTTGACGAATTGAAGTGGACGATGGAGACGGCGCTGGCAGTTCGGGCGCAGAAGGAGAACTATCGCGGCGAACAGCGGGCGGCCGTGCTACGCGAGAAGGCGATTGAACTCGCGGGCAGCACTGCGGCTTATCAAAAAGACCCGGACGCGTGGCATGCGCACGTGGAGGAGTTGTTCAAGGCGAACATGACGAAGGCCTTCACGCACCACATCATGGTCAGCCTGCCGGAACGGCTGCATGACTGGCTGGATCCGCAGGTCGATCCGCGTGCCCTGGGCCTGTCAGACGAACAGATCAAGAACAATGATCCGCGCATCGAAGCGGCGAGAAAGCAACTGCGGACGACGGCGCTGTTCGAGACGCTTCACGGTCTCCGCACGCTGGATCCAGTGGATCGCGTGAAGGCGATTGAGCGTGCAAAGGAACACTTTCGAAAGAACCCTGTTTCGCGCAAGGGCAAGCAATTCGGATTCAGAAGAACACTCGACGCCGTGCTTAAGCTGGCATTGCAGGACGCGGATCCGAATCTGCTGATGACGGATGACGCGAAGCGTGTGCGCAAGACGCTCACTGAGGGTGCGTCGCGAGTCCCCATCCACGACGACAAGACATTCGATTCGCTTGAGCGGAAGATGCGGGGCGTGCAAATGCGATTCGCCGCACTTGAGAAGGAGTTCGACAGCGCATTCGCGGCAGAACTGACGGCAGTGGATGACGGCGATCCGGCGGACACGCTTCGCGGCTTGGCCGGCGATGCGATCAGATGGACGACTGAGGATTTCAAGAACCGCTGGGACGTCGCCAGAGACGGTTTAGGCCAGAGCATGGGCGACGGGTTTCTTGCCGCGCTGGATTCAGGGGAGCGGAGCCGACTAGTCATCGAGTATCGCAGATCGGTTTTTGACTCGCTTGGCTTCGAGTTTCGCAAGGATTGGACGGCTGTTGAGGGCATCGAACCGACGCGGGATATGACGTGGAATCCGAAGAAGGCGCTGAGCAGTGTCGCGACGCTCGGTAATGCCGACTCACTGCTCAACATCGTCAAAGCCTATCGTTCCAGCAATGGTAACTCCGAAGTCGTCGGCAATACGATTCTGACGGAGGTTTTCACCAATCTGCCCGTCGTCGGCACGGTCCTGAACTTCAATTCGTTTCTTCAGGGAGATCTGAAAGCCGGCGTCGTGATGGGTGTGTCGTACCTGTATCCCGGC
>JAJDEC010000391.1 GCA_029259995.1 Phycisphaerae bacterium | reverse complement strand
GATGGAAGAGCCCGTGCTGATCGTCATGGCGCTGTCGGGCTGGGTGATTTATCGATTTCGCCAGACGCGTGCCATGACGCTCGCCGAGTTCTTTGAGAAGCGATACAGCCGACGATTCCGCATCTTTGCCGGCATCGTTGCATTCTGCGCGGGCATCATCAATTTCGGGATCTTTCCATCCGTCGGGGCGCGGTTCTTTATTCGACTTTGGGGGCTGCCTCACGAATTCGAACTGCTGGGGCTGACGATGGAGACGTTCTATCCGCTGATGCTCGTGCTGCTCGTTGTTCCGCTGTTGCTGCTGCTGCTCGGCGGTCAGATCGCCGTCATCGTGACGGACTTCCTGCAGGGGATCATCGCCAATGTCGCGTTCATCGCGATCATCTTCTTTCTGCTGTTGACGTATACGTGGCCGCAGATTTCCGAGACGCTGATGTCGGCGCCGGCGGGGCAGTCGATGGTCGATCCGTTTGATCTTGGCGGCGAATCGCACTTCGGCGTGACGTATTACATCATCACGGTGATCACGTTGTTCTATGCGGCGCGGGGCTGGCAGGGGACGCAGGGGTACAACTGCTCCGCCATTAACGCGCACGAAGCCAAGATGGCCTACATCCTAGGTCAATGGCGATTTCGCGTGCTGATGCTCATTACGATTGCGCTACCGATCTGCATCAAGACGTTTCTGACGAACCCGGCCTATGCCGAGGCGGCATCGGTGACGATCGAGCAGATTGCCGCGATCGATACGGAGCCGATGCGCAATCAATTGCGCACGCCGATCGCGATGCATGCGATGTTGCCCGTCGGCCTGTTGGGGCTGGCGTCGGCCGCGATGCTGGGGGCGTTCATCAGCACGCATGACACGTACCTGCATTCGTGGGCGGCGATTCTGGTGCAGGACATCGTGATGCCGTTCCATCGCAAACCCCTTTCAGAAAAGTCGCATCTGAAGTTGCTTCGATTTGCCGTTGTGTTGATCGCTTTGTTCGTTTTCTTTTTCAGCATGATTTTTCCGCACACGGACTACATTGCGATGTACTGCGCCGCCTCGGCCGCCGTATTCGTCGGCGGGGCGGGTTCCGCCATCATTGGGGGGCTCTATTGGAATCGGGGGACGACGCGTGCGGCCTGGTGTGCGATGCTCACGGGCATGGTTCTGTCGCTGTCCGGAATCGTGATCGAAAAGATGGATCCGTCGGGGATGACCGACTGGCTGATGGCGCGAGGCATGGTGGGTGATCTTGTTCTCAGTCCGTTTCTGCTGCTGCATCATCTAACGGGGCAGGAGCTGAACTACATCGCGATCATTTCGTCGGCCGCCGTGTATGTAACGGTCTCGTTGGCCAGCGGATCGAATCGATTCAATCTCGACAGGATGCTGCATCGTGGTGAATACGCATTGGCGGGCGAGTCATCCTTGTCGGCTCGCGATGCGAGGACGTTCTGGGAAAAACTCGGATTCTCTCGCGAGTTCACGGGGGCGGATCGAGTCGTTACATACATCACGCTTGGCTGGCCGCTTGTCTGGACGATCATCTTCATCTGCGTCACGGCGTATGCGCTGACGATCGGGATTTCGTCCGAGGCGTGGCTCGGCTACTGGCGCGTCTGGATGTGGGTGATTCTCATTGTCGGAGCGCTCGTGACGACGTGGTTCACGATCGGCGGCTGTATTGATCTGCGGATGATGTTCCGAAGGCTCGCATCGCGCCGCAGTGATATGATGATCTCAGACGACACGCCGTCGGCCGCGGACGACGCATAGGCATCGCTTCAATACGGCCGCTCTGCACTTGTGCATGGCCGCATGCTGTCGCACCATACGCCCATGTACGCGATTCAATCTCGATTCTGGAGTCGTCTGAAGACGCTTCACAGCGTTCGGCTGTTGATGCTCGTTGTGTTCGTCTCGAGTGGGTCCGGCTGCGCCGGGCCTCGCCCCGGCACGCCCCACAAGAGAGTGGGGGACGAGATCATCGTCGCGGGGCAGTTATTTCATACCGGCGCGCCGGTCGTGCTCTGGCTGGATCACAAGGGATACGATGCCTATCGCGCCGAGTGTCGATTCGAGCCCGAGCGGCGTCTGCCGTCGAAGGCCAGAGAAGGGGCCACGTCGAGTCGATATGGTTCGTTTCGCAAGCACCTGTCGAGCGAGGATGCGGAACGTGTTCGCGCAGACGGCTGGTCGTTGCCGATGCTGCGGAAGTATGTCGATCTTTTCGTTCTTCACTATGACGTCTGTGGAACGTCGCGCCGATGTTTCAAGGTATTGCACGATCTGCGCGGGCTCAGCGTGCACTTCATGCTCGATGTGGATGGCACGATCTATCAGACGCTCGATGTGAAGGAGCGCGCCTGGCACGCCGGCCCCGCAAACGATCGAAGCGTCGGTATCGAGATCGCGAATATGGGGGCTTACGACACGCCGGAGGAGCTGGAGGCGTGGTACGTGAAGGATTCGAACGATCGCGTTGTTTTCCAGCCGCCCGAGACGAACGGTGCGTCGGGCGTTCGCACGCCGGAATTCGTGGCGCGGCCCTCGCGGGATGACGTCGTCAAAGGCACGATCCACGATCGCGCACTGAATCAGTACGACTTGACGGATGCACAATATCGTTCACTGATTCGATTGACCGCGACATTGTGTCGTGTGCTTCCGCGGATCCGCTGTGATGCACCGCGAGACGCGGCGGGTCGTGTACGAACGGATGCAATGTCCGAGGAAGAACTTGGAGCGTTCAGCGGAATTCTGGGGCATTATCATCTGACGTCACGGAAAATCGATCCCGGCCCGGCGCTGAACTGGCATCGCGTTATGGACGGCGTTCGCAAATCTCGATGACGAGGTTCGTATAGACGAGTGTCGATATTCGGTCCGCGCCTGCTGTCGTTTTTCGCGGTTCATCGAGCAACGCCTCGGCGAATTGGGAATGTGTGTTCAGACGACGTGAATTCGCCGATAGCGCGATATTAAGCGCGTCGTGCGCCCATTCCCCAAGAAAATGCTTGCGACTGGCGCTTTGGACTCATATCATTTAGTGTAGGAAGGACTATTCGCTCTCGTCGGCATGGGCCGATTGCATTGCCCGGCCGGCAGACTTTGGGGGATTCCGGAGATAATTTCGTGCGATGTCGCGCGACGGAGGCTCCAGGCGAAGCGTCCCGTTGGAGGATTTAGTGTACGCTCAGCCATCGGCAACATCTTTGAATGTTCTGGTGTTGAATCGCCATTATATGGCCATTCGCATCATCAACGTCCGTCGCGCATTCACGCTGCTCTTCAAAGAGCTTGCGGAAGTGATTCACGTTGAGGATGGCAAGTACCTGTCTTACGACTTTGCGGAATGGTGCGATCTCAGTCAGCTGGCGCGGGAATTCGAGCCGCAGGAGCATGACTGGATTCGCACTGTCCGATTTGATATCGCTGTGCCGCGGATCATTCGCCTGGCGTTCTACGATCGATTGCCGCGGCAGGAAGTGAAGTTCAACCGGCGGAATCTGTTCGCCCGGGACGGAAACCGCTGCCAGTACTGCGGTCACAAGTTCCCGACGAGCGAGTTGTCGCTCGATCACGTCGTGCCGCGAAGCCAGGGTGGCGGGGCAACATGGGAAAACATTGTCTGCGCGTGTGTGAAGTGCAATATCCGCAAAGGTGGTCGCACGCCGAAGCAGGCGCAGATGCATCTGATCCAGTTGCCGGCCAAGCCGCGGCGTAATCCGTCGATTTCCGTCAAGCTGGCGGACAATCGATATGCGAGTTGGAAGGCGTTTCTCGACAACGCCTACTGGTCGGTGGAATTGCGCTGAGCCGGCGATTCTGATGTCATGTTCATGCACAAACCGCGGTCCTACGGGATCGCGGTTTTTTTTCATGCCTTTCGCATGCGATCAGTCGGTTGCAACGTGCTACGGCGTCTGTAATGCCGTCGGGATGTCAGCAAGCCGCGAGTAGGTTGCAAAGAGCCCCTGCGACTGGCCGCCGGGCTGGGCGCCGGAAATCACGTTGAAGTCTCCCGACATCAATGCATCGATGAATCCGACGGGAACGCCGAGTGCTTCGCCGTCGAAGTTGAACACGTCGCCGACGCGCGTCGGGTTGGCGACGGCCTGGACGGCTGTCTGTTGTCCGGATACGCCCCGAATCGGATTGCCGTTGTAAGAGACGTAGAAGTTTCCGTCGCCGGCAACGGTTCGATCGTAAAGAATGGCGCCGATCGCTTCGCCGCTGTCTCCGAAACGGAGGTCGATGGTACCAAAAACGGTCTGGGCGCGCCATGCACCGGCCAGAACGGCGACGGTCAGATCCTCCTTCATCACGATGATCACGTCTCGCGTGATCGGTGTGCATTCGTCCTCTTCGGTTCCGACATCGACGACGCGATCCTCCTGCTGATAGCCCGGCGAAATCACGCTGATGTTGAATCGTCCGCCGACATCGAATGCGATCGTGAAGTCCTCGCAATCGTTGTTGCAGGATCCGACGAAGTAGGCGCTGCCGTCAATTGAGAACGCGATCGTCGCCGATGGGAGCACGGTGCCCTGTTCGTCGACCATCGTGAGTCGAACGGCGGGGACATTTGACGTGCCGCAGGTCGGCGTGACCGGTAACTGGAATCCGTCGCAGTTTCCATTCATGCCTGCGAAGGGCAGAAAGGCCGCGACGACGATTAACGATTTGATAGACAGACTTTTGCGCATAACCAAGGGTAGGCGTCGATTCCAGTCCGAATCAAGGGGCTTGGCGACGGCGGGGCGGTCCGTTCCGACTGTTGCCGAGTCGGGCCGTCCGCCGAACGGGCGTGGCAGCGTCGAAGGTCCGTTGTGGAGGCGCTTGCGTGGTCCCTCGAAGAACGCAGGTCCTACTGAATTCGGAAGTGTTATGAGACCTGTTCTGTCGGCATCGGGCTTCCCGATGGTACGGCGAAGCGCAGACCAAGGGTGCTTCTCGAAATCGCGACGACGCGGCACGCGAACGTGCCGGAGCGTCATTCTCATTCGGGAGGCATTGACCATGATCAGAGGGACCTTTTCGGAAGTGCTGTTTCTCGCGCTATTGGCCGGCGTCGCTTCGAACGCGTTGTGCGTCAGCGGCTGTGGCATCAATACGAGCCTGACGAACCAACAGCAGGAGCGCGATCTGTCCGCCAAGATTGCGTGGGTCGACAAAGCAATCAACGTCGCCGAACGGCACAACCTGGCTTATCGCGTGGAGGTGGACGCCACGGGAAAGCCGTCGATCGGCGAGACGGTCGACCTGTATTTCGACTCGGGCGTCTCGGCGAAGTTGATGATGTTCGGGAACGCGGCGGCCGCGCCGAAGACGCCGGTCGACGCCGGCGACGGGGAACGCGATCGCGAGCGGCCGACGGCGCCGCAGAACGAGGACGCGCCGACGACAGAATCACACTCCGACGACACAGTGGTGACCAAGTGACAGCGAGACGGCATCGGATCCGCAATGTCTTGGTGGCCGCCGTGGCAGCGGCCTCGGCAGTGCTCTCAACGGGTTGTCTCAAGGCGAAGGAAATGAGCGGCGTTCGCGCCCATGTCGAGGAAATGAAACAGGATCTCGGCGCGCTGCAGATGAAGCTGGCCGCGGACATCGACACGGGAGGCGGAAACGTGAACGAACCGATCACGGGCTGGATCATGGCGGCGGGCTACGCGTCCGTGCCGGCGACGATCTTCCTCTATCTGCTCGCCCATCGCTTTCGCATCTTCCGTCGCGTGAAGGAATGCATTCGGGGCAAACCGACGAACTGACTCCTCCACTCCTCTCTCGGCGCCCGCGGCGACGGCGCAACGTCGCGGGCGCCCTGCCTCACAACAGATTCAACTGTTCGCAGAGCCGTCGAAAAAGCGTGAACGGATCTTCGCCGTCCCAGGGGAAGCGGAACGTCTCCGCATCACTTTCGAATTGAATTCCGACGAGCTGCATACCGCCTTGCATGCGCGCGAAGGTGCCGGCGATGCAGGGGACACCGTCTTCCGCGCGATGGAAGGTCATCGTTTCGTCGGCCTCGACGCAGTGCCATCGATCGTCGGGCGATTCCGCGCGTCGACCGAGCGATGCGTAATACCAGGCGGCGTATGAGATCGTCAGTGTGTGATGGGGTCGCAGGTCAAATTCCTGCACCGTGTTCCACGCCTTGGCGTCAAAGTCCGTTCGCATGGCTTTGGGTCCGCGCTGCGCTTCGGCGCGGCGTTTGGCCGAGGGCTCGACGGGGCGAAAGGCCGGGGCGGGACCTGCGAAGAACATAAGGAGTTGGGTGGCGGGGGAGGCGTCGGCGAGGCGCGCCGCCGCGCGTTCAACGGCCGTGATGAGCGTCAACATTCGCTGGGCGTCGGCGGTGATCAGGTGATCGGCGTTACGCACCAGGATGGCGACGCGCCGGGCGGCTCTTGCATTCAGCAGCTCGAACAGATCCGGCACGAGCCGCGACGCCGCGTCCCTGCGTTTCGCGGGGGCGTCCAGCGATCGGCCCAGATGGAGTCGGAAGCCGTGGTCGTCGTGCATTTCGGCGCCGGGCAGGTCGTAGGTGACGAAATGGTGTTTCGTGAGCTGGCTGAGCACGTATTCGAGATCGCCATCGGCGACCGCATTGCAGGCCGGATTGAGGAATCCCGGGGAGAGAATCGTCGGATTGAAAGGCGAATTCAGGATCGTGCTCATATTGTTCGAGTCTATCGGGCGAAGACGAACGCAGCTATTGACGCGGAGTCTCCGTCCTATCCCATTCGCGCGTCGTACGGAATTCACCCGACGATCGGCGATTCGGAGCCTCCCTTGGCCGGCAGCCAAGGAAGATGAACGCGATTGTATCCGCAGGGTATCATCGGCCGGACAACAGCGGTCTGTTTCCGGCACGTCGGAATGCGTTAATTGAAGGCGTGGCAGTCGTTTACTACAATGTCCGATTCATGAGGTCTTTCGGCATGATCCGTAGATCAGGCCACGCCCGAAACAGTCAGTCTCAACTATGGTCCAACTCCCCCAAGTCAAACAGGAAAAGACCGAGACGGAGATCGGCAGCCACTTTGTGGCCAACTACCCGCCGTTCAGCGTCTGGTCGCCGGAGCACGTGCAGGCGGCCGTCACGAAGCTGGATGCGGGGCCGTATCCCCAGACACCGCTCGGTCTCTACGTTCACATTCCCTTCTGCCGCAAGCGATGCCGGTTCTGTTACTTCCGCGTGTACACGGACAAGAACGGCAGCGAAGTGGACGTCTACATGGACGCGCTGGCGCGGGAAGTCGATCTGTACGCCGATCGCAAGGGGCTTGAGGGGCGACAGTTCGCCTTTGTGTATTTCGGCGGCGGCACGCCGTCGTTTCTCAGCAGCCAGCAGCTCACGCGGATGATTGAGCGGATCAACACGCGCTGGACATGGGAGGCGGCGAAGGAAGTCACGTTCGAGTGCGAGCCGGGGACGCTCAAAGAGAGCAAGCTGCGAACCATCAAAGACATCGGCGTGACGCGGATCAGCCTCGGCGTCGAGCATTTTGATGACGCGATTCTTGAAGCGAACGGCCGTGCCCATAAGTCGCCGGAGATCTTCCGCGCGTATGAGTGGATTCAGGCGATCGGTTTTCAGCAGGTCAACATCGATCTGATCGCCGGCATGATGGGCGAGACGGATGCCAAGTGGGCCGAGACAGTCGAAAAGGCCGTCGCGATGAAGGCCGACAGCGTGACGATCTATCAGATGGAGATGCCGCACAACACGGTCCTCTCGCGCGAAAGCAAGGCGGAAGGCAAAGCACCGCCGATCGCCGACTGGCCGACGAAACAGCGCTGGGTCGATGAGGCCTTCGATCGGTTCAAGGCCGAGGGCTACATCGTTTCGAGTGCGTACACGCTCGTGAAACCGTCGGATCACAGCGGGTTCGTCTATCGCGATGCGTTGTGGCAGGGGGCCGATTTGATCGGTACAGGCGTCGCGTCGTTTTCGCACTTCCAGGGTGTGCACTACCAGAATGTCGATGGTTGGGATGAATATGTCGCGCGCTGTCAGAAGGGCGAGCTGCCGATCAATCGAGCGCTGCCCATCACGGATCATCAGCGGCTCATTCGCGAGATGGTGCTCCAGCTCAAGACAGGGCGGCTCGACGCGGGTTACTTCCGCAACAAATTCAATGAAGAGATCACGGGCGTGTTCGGCGAGGCGTTCGATTCGCTTGTGAAGGAGAAGTTCGCGGAGATCGACGGCGATGAGGTCCGCCTCACGCGGGCGGGCCTGCTCCAGGTCGATCCGCTGCTCCAGCGCTTCTTCGAAAGCGAATTTCGCAGCATCCGTTACACCTGATTCCACGAATTGAGGATTGAGTCAGGTGACCCTGTTGGGTGCCACTGCTCTTTGAGCAGTGCAACGGCGAGTGAATGAAAACGCCGCGAGAAATCACGGGAAGGCAAATGGCTCCGCACATACAGGAAACGACCGATCCGCGCACGGCCCTGGCGTCGATCGCCGGCGACTACTTCGGACCCGACATCGCGGAGTCGCCGATCTTGTGTCCGGGCAACGCAGTCCCCGCCCCATTCGACCAGTTGCTGGTTCACGAAGAGCACATGACGGCGCGTCTGGCGGCGTATCACGGCGAGCGAGTCGCGTTGGAAGTGATGGAGGATCGGCAGAATGGGGACACGTATCAGCGCAAGATTCTGCTGACCGTCGGGAATAATCACGTCGTTGAAGTCGGCGTGGTTCGAATCCATTTGAACTTTACGGCTGAAGATGTTCGTAAGGAAATCCTCTCGAAGAGGACGCCTCTCGGTGATATCCTCATTCAACACAACGTGCTTCGTCGGATAGAGCCGAAGTGGTTTTTCCGATTTGACGGCCCTGCGGCGCTGGCGTCGGCGTTTGATCGCGAGTTGGACGGACCCATCTATGGGCGCGTGGGCGTGATTCACTGCGACGGCGAGCCGGCGATTGAATTGCTGGAAGTGGTGGCGGGGGATCGG
>JAJDEC010000040.1 GCA_029259995.1 Phycisphaerae bacterium | reverse complement strand
CGACAGCACGATCGAGATCGCACAAAAGAGCGAAACGCCGGCAAAGATATAAAAAGCTGCGTCTTCCATGATCGTTCGATTGTCTGCTGCGCCGACGTCAGTCGGTCGCTTCGTTTTCCCGATCGCCCGCGCGTCGAGTATCGGAACCCCGACGTTATTTGCCGGGCAAACCCTCGACGGCCATTGTTCCGACGAGCCGTCTGTTGTGTCGATAGCCGTAAGAGGCGATTCCGAACATGCCAAGGACGGCGGCAACGCCGAGCCCGGCGAGTATCCAGTTGATGATCTTGTCCGCCGTCTGCATCCAGGACCAATGATCGACGGCCAGAATCCAGAGCGTGTTGCCGAGCAGAACGACCATCGTCATCGGAAGCAGAACCTGCACGCAGGCATAAAGCACCTGGTCGATTCGAATGCGCGGCAACGTCCAGCGAATCCAAAGCTGAAGGAAGAACATGAACGTCGCCTTCGCAACGAACCAGAGCGGATTCTCGGCGATGACGCCACGAATGATCGTTGCGGCAAATGGGTTCGTATCGGCCGTGATGATCTGATCGGCCCATGCCGAAGGGAAAGGCGACATCCATCCGCCCAGGAACAGGATCGTCGCCAGTCCGGCGATGATGAACATCGCGGCGTATTCTCCGAAGAAGAAAAGCGACCAGCGGAAGCCCGTGTACTCTGTCAGGAAACCTGCAACCAATTCGGATTCCGACTCAGGCAGGTCAAACGGGGCACGCTTGCAGCTGGCGAGCGCGGCACAGTAATAGATGAAGAATGCGGCGAAGCACCACGGATTCACAAAGACGAACCACGTCCAGAAACCGCCGCCTTGCTGATTCGAGATCTCCGTGAGTTGCAGCGAGCCCGCCGTCATCACGGGGATCAGCAGGGCCATTCCCATCGGTATCTCGTAGGAAACCATCTGGCAGGCTTCGCGCATCGCGCCGTAGACCGACCATTTGTTGTTGCTGGCCCAGCCGGCGAGGATCACGCCCATCACTTCAATCCCGAGCATGGCGAGAATGAAAAGCAGCGCGACGTCGAGATCGCGAAATACCCATGCGCCTGCGAACGGCAATGCAATAAAGGCACAAATCGGCGGCACCAGGGCAAAGTAAGGTGCAATTCGAAACAGTAAACCGTCACCCGATGGCGGGACGAAGTCCTCTTTGAAAATCAGCTTGATACCGTCGGCCGCGGACTGTGCCCAGCCGTGCCATCCACCGGCGCGCATCGGGCCCATGCGCGACTGTATTCGGCCGGCGATCTTGCGTTCCCACCAGATGCCGAAGCCGGGGATGATATTGATGAATCCGATGATGCCGCCGACGGCGATCAGATCGCGAACAATCTCAAATTGAAGCGGCCAGAGGACATAGGCCACGATCGGGAAGTCGCCCGGGAACTGACCGACATACGGAATGCTGCCCGCGCCGGGCAGTCGGATGGCGTTGCCTTTGAGATTGTTTTCGTAAATGCTCTTGACGGTATGTTCGTATCCGATCGACGTGCCGAAAATCGTCGGTGCGTCGCTGGTGGCCGAGATCTTGGCGGGCTCCATCGTCTTTATGAATGCAAAGACTTCGGCGTGTACCCAGACCAGTGCAATGATGCCGACGACGGCGCCGATGAAAATCGTGAACGCCACCCATGGGGCGGCGAGAATCTTGCCGACGCGGCGATAGAACGTGACGACCAGCGCGGCCGTCAGAAACAGCAACGTGCCTGCGATGGCGCCAATGCAGAGAACGATGACGAGTGGAATCTTCCAGTCTGCGAGTTCGCGCGACGCGGCGCTCATCGGCGAAAGCCAAATCCATGAAACGATGGCCAACGGAATGTGCATCAGCGCCAGCCCGTACAGGAGTACGAGTGCCGTGCGTCGTTGGCTGGATAATGTCTTGGGGTTGCGCTCAACCCACGGAAGCGTGATCGATGCCACTTTTGGCGTCTCCCCGCTGAAACCGTGTTTACTTCCACTCAGCGTTAAGACGCGTGGTTATAACGGGCCGGCAAGTGCTTGGCCAGACCGATGGGCCGCGGGTTTCAGACTGTTTGAAACGAATGGGATGCTCTCAGTTTCACGCGATGTGACAGGCTCGAAATCGCTTCGTACCACCGGCGTCTGCTGCGACGGAAATCGGCGTGTGAGACGCGCGGATTCAGCACGGATTTCCGTGTGAACGGCGCGGAACGCCTCATCGGGATTCTTCGTCGGAGATTGTGCGATTTGCCGAATGACGGATGCCGCGGACGGCCACTCGATCAGCGATCCACTTCGCCCATGACGACGTCGATGCTTCCGATAATCGCGGCAACGTCCCCAAGCAGGACATTCGTGCAGACGCGCTCCGTGACGGACAGATTGCAGAAGCTGGGCCCACGCGCTTTGACGCGATCCGGGATGGCGGATCCGTTGCCGCGAAGCAGGAATCCGAGTTGTCCTCGAGGATTTTCAATTTCGTGGTAAATCTCGTCGGCGGGGAGCTTTATCGTCTTTCCCTTCTTGTGGGTGACGTCCTGATCTTCTGTTCCGGCGAGCCGATCTAGGGCCTGGCGAATGATCTTTACCGATTCCTGCATTTCACAGATTCGCACGAAATAGCGATCCCAGCAGTCGCCGACGCTGCCTTTTTCGCCGTGGCCGAATGGGACATCGAAGTCGAATTCTTCATATCCGGAGCCGGGCAGCTTGCGCAGGTCCCATTGGATCCCTGATCCGCGAAGCACGGGCCCCGTCAACGCATAATCAATGGCGTCTGATGCGCTGATGATGCCGACATTCGCTGTGCGCTTCACAAAAATGTGGTTGTGCGTCAGGAGATTGTTGTACTCGATGACTTTGGGTTCGAAATAGTCGAGGAACTCGCGCGTGACATCGACGAACTTCTCCGGCAGATCGTCCGTCACGCCGCCAACCGTGATATAGCTGTACGTCAATCGCGCGCCGCACGTGGACTCGAACAGGTCGAGGATGTACTCACGCTCGCGAAATGCGTAGAGAAACGGCGTAAACGCACCGAGATCGAGCCCGTACGTGCCGAATGACACAAGGTGGGACGCAACGCGATTGAGTTCCGCGAAAATAATCCGAATGAGCTTCGCGCGCTGCGTGATTTCCGTTTCGAGGCCCGTCAGCTTCTCGACGGCCTCGGCAAAGGCGAGGTTGTTGTTCATCCCCGCCAGGTAATCCATGCGGTCCGTGTAGGGAATATACTGATAAGGTGCGAGCGTCTCACCGATCTTTTCGGCGCAGCGATGCAGATAGCCGATGTGCGGAACGGCTTCGAGAACCATTTCGCCGTCCGTCCGAAGCACGACGCGGAGCACACCGTGCGTGGCCGGATGCTGCGGCCCCAGGTTGACGAGCATTTCTTCCGTCGGGAAGTCCTGCTGATCCGTTGAGCCGGGCGACAGGTCGGTGTTGATGTCCGGCAGTGATTCGAGAACGACGTCGGCCATGATTACTTATCCGATCTAACTCATTCGCGTGGGAGACGCGCGGATGCGACTCCCGGTTCCGCGTCAATGGACAGGTCGTGTCTGCCCCATTTCCGTCACGGCGGGAATGCCGTGGTATTCCAACGGGAACATGTAGTCTTTTCGCAGTGGGAATCCGACCCAGTCGTCGGGGCAGAGAATTCGGCGCGGGTGCTTGCCGTTCGGTCCGATCATCGAGTCGGGATGATTCTCGAAGAGAATCCCCATCATGTCGTAGGCCTCGCGCTCATGCCAGTCGGCGGCGCGCCAAACATGGGCGACGCTCGGAATCTTCGCATCGTCGCGCGGTACGCGAATCTGAATGCAGCAGCCGTGAATCAGCGTGTAGGGTCCTTTGCCGTCCTTCGCGGGTTCGATCGCGTGGAGATCATACGTCGCGCAGAACTTGTCGTCTTCGAGGAGATCCATCGCCGTCAGGCAGCGAAGGAAGTTGAATCGCATTCGCGAGTCTTCACGAAGGAAGCGCGCGATGTCGGGCCACGCCTCGGCCTGGACTTCGATTCGCGGATGTGACGTGTCGAACGTCGTGTCGACGACGCGATCGCCGAATTCCTTCTTCAGAAGTTCCGCTATTTCTTCAGGAGCCATGTTCGAGTCTCTTGATAGTGAGTCGGATTCGTTACGCCGCCAAACTCGCGATTGCATCGATCAGGCGTACGACGGCGCCGAGGCCGCGAGCACTTTTTCTTTCGCGCCCTGCCATCGATCGCGGGCCAGCGATTGATTCTTGATCATGTCCTGCAGACGAAGGATGCCTTCGATGAGCGTTTCCGGTCGCGGCGGGCAGCCGGGAACATAAATGTCCACGGGAACGACAAGATCGACGCCCTTCACGACGTGATAGCCATTCTTGAAGTACGGGCCGCCGCCGATCGTGCAGGCGCCCATGGCCATCACGTATTTCGGTTCGGGCATCTGGTTGTAGAGTCGCTTGACGCGGCTGGCCATCTTGTAAGTGACCGTGCCGGCGACGATCATCAGATCTGCCTGGCGCGGCGACGCGCGAAACGCGCCGGCCCCGAATCGGTCGACGTCGAACCGGCTGGCGCCGATCGCCATCATCTCGATGGCGCAGCAGGCGAGTCCGAACGTCATCGGCCAGATGCTGTATCGTCGGCCCCAGTTGATCGCCCAGTCGAGCGATGTGATGATCAGGCCTTCTTCAAATCTGTTTTCGATCCAACTCATTCAGGCACCTAACTGGCGGTCGCATTCCCGCGTTCCGACAACATGTCGTTGGGTTATTGCCAGCCACGGGCGGCACGGCCGATGGCGTCGTCAGCACTGATCTTGCGATGGCTCGGCTTCTGGCCCTCTGTCGCGCGAACCCAGTCGAGATAACCGAACTTCCACAGGTAAAGGAATCCGACGACGAGGACGGCGAAGAAGAACAGCATGTCCCACAGTCCTGCGATGCCTGCGTCCTTGTACACAACAGCCCACGGATAGAACAACGCCATCTCGATATCAAACACGAGGAATACCAACGCGACGACATAGAAGCGAAGGTCGAACTGCACCCAGCTGTTGCCAATCGTCGGCTCGCCGCATTCATAAGCTGCATCCTTCTCCGGGTGCGGAAGGCTCGTTCGCAGGAGTTTTCCGATCAACAGGCCGACGAGCGCCATGCTGATGCCGGCGATGATGAAGATGATCAATCCGACGATGAGTGCCAGACCGGGTTGCATGGAGTGCCGTCCTTCTGTCCCTCGCCGATCCCCTGTCAGGGTGTCGGCGAACGGAAATCGGTCAATTCGAAGTTACTTCTTCTTCTCGGAAGGTTGAAGGGCCTTGAGCATCTCGTCGCGAACCGGCTTCGCGCGCTCCTCCCAACGATCCTTCATGTTGCTTGCCCAATCGGGCATCGTTTCCTTCTGCATCCAATAGGGTTCGGGCGTCTGCTTTCCGTCTTTCGCGAGATCCGTGAATTCGATGACCATGTCTTCACGCGTGAAGGCGCTGAGATCGTGATTGTCACCCATGTGGATGCAGTCGGTCGGGCACGGATGCGTGCACAACGCGCAGAACATACATTTCGAGTAGTCGATCGCGTATCGCTCGAGGGCGCCGCCGACGGCGATTCCGGATTCCTTGTCGATCTTTCGTGGCCCCGACTTTTCGATGTAGATGCAGTCAATCGGGCACGCCTTGGCGCACTGATCACACGCAATGCACTTCTCGGCCTCGAACCAGTGGAAGCCTCTGAATCGCGGTTTCACGACGGGCGGCATGTCCGGATACTGGACCGTCACGGTCTTCGCGAAGCAATACTTCAGAGTGATTCGCATGCCAATGCTGATGGTGCGAACCGTGTCGTAAATGTTTCGGAAGTATTCTCGCGGACCCATTCTCGTAAGCCGTTGCGTGGCGGCAACTTAAGCGCGGCGATCGGAATCACCGGCATGAATATTTCTTGCATGCCGTCTTGCCGGAGTTCCCCACGCGAGATCCCAGGCTCAGCAGCACAGCGCAGACGTTCTTTGCGTCTCGCGGAGTATAGCGATAGGGGGCCATCGTCACCACACGTCGGCGGAGCGGAATCGTCGGTATTTCGTCCCGCAGCCGATCCCCTGGGTTGGCCAGGGGCTGGAGTGCCTCGGGAATCTTGAGCCGCAGGACCCATCTCGGATACAGTAGGACGACGATGGATGTTGTATCAAACTCAATCAAGACGTTCTTCAGGCCGTTAAGAATCCTGTTTTGCCGTGCCACGATTGGTCTCGATTGGCGGCTTGTTGCCATGACGACCGTTGCCGCGCTTGCGATGCCTCAACTGGCACGTGGAGAGGGAGACCATCCATCTATTCGAAATGGCAAGGCGCATCCGATTCTGGTGGCCAGATCGATCAATGGCGGCGATCCACTCGTCCTCGATCAATACCGCGGCAAGAAAGTGATCATCGTTCACCTGGCGTCGTGGGATTCTGAAAGCGTCGCGCAATTACCTGTGTGGGAGAAGTTTGCAAAAAGCGTCTCAAGTGACTCACTGGTGGTCCTGGGAATGTTGCATGATCTGAGTTTCGATCGGGCGGCCCTGTTCGCCAAGTGGAAGCAGATCGGGATCCCGATGTATCACGACGCTCTAAACAGTGTCAACGCTCGACGCATGTCGCGAGCCGTCTGTATCGATGAGCATGGCATCGTTCAGGTCATTTCCGGAGACATCGACAAGATCACAGAACATTTTGTCAATAAAGAGTTTAAGTTCGATCGAAACGCAGTGCGTACGCCCGTAACCGAGTTGCCGAAGGTCAGGTTCACGAAGCGAACGGCATACGACGCCAATCGTCCGCTTGAGTTCATCCGACACGGAGACGCCTGTTTCTGGGAGTCGAACGCCGCACTGGCCAGTGAGGCCATCGAGGCATATCGGCGGGCCTATCTGCTGGACACATCGGATGCAGCCCCTGCGTTTCGGTTGGGATCTGCGTATTTCTGGCGATTTCAAAGCGAAGCCCGAGAGCCGGCCGACTTGCAGCACGCATTTGAGGCGTGGTGCGTGGCGGCGGATCGTGAACCGAAAAACCAGGTGTTCCGGGAGCGCATCGGACAATTTGCCGCTACGCCCGATAAGCGCGTGTGCAGCTACTGTTGGATTGCCCAGGCCATTCAGGACACCGGTTCGGCGCCGCTGGAGCCCATGCCGTTGCCGATTGAAGTGGCTTCGCCAGGCAAGCAATTCGCACCAAGCCGTGACAAGTCGGAAGGGCCCCCCGAAATCGCTGCTAACGAATCGGTACTGGTCATTGATGCGGGAATCGTGCGATTACCCGATTCGAAAGTTGCCGGGCTCGTCAATGTCGTCGTCGCATTGATTCCCACCGCTGTCGCGATCGACGCGGATCGACCAATCAGGATTTGGGTTGCACCGTCGAAGGGCGTTGATGTCGATCAGCAAGTCATCGAGATTCGCCGTTCTGAATCGTCAAACGCGGCCCGACCGCTGATGCTGAGTGTCGCGGCACGACTGCCCGGTACATCTTCGGATGCGCCTCACGTGTTGAAGTGTTCGGCTGTGTTCGAATCGGCAGGCACGCCGACGCGTTGCGATTTCGAAATCTCGATTCCGGCGACGCTGCCCGAAATCGGCAAGATGTAATGAACTCGACGGGTTCCTTTCGTTGCATTGCAGTGGCATGAGTCAAGGTGAAACCACGTGCTGGACGATGATTCACGCCGCCGCCGGCGGTAACGGCGCGGAGCGCTCTGCGTTCGCGGCACGATACGAGTCGGCGGTCAGGGCATATCTCATCGCGCGATGGGGCCGACAGGCCGACGCGCACGAACTGGAAGACGCGTTGCAGGAAGTGTTTGTTGAGTGCTTCCGGCAGGGCGGGGCGCTGTCGAAGGCGGATTCGAGTCGGTCCGGCGGCTTTCGTGCCTTTTTTTATGGTGTCGTTCGTAACATCGCACTTCGATTTGAAAGCAGGCGGGCACGTCGACTTGCCCGCAACACGGGCGCGGATTCGATGCTTGAGCAATTCGAGGGCGCGGACGAACGGCTCTCGCAGGTATTTGATCGAGCCTGGGCACAAGCCATCATGCGACGTGCCGCGGACATACAGCAGGAGCGTGCCGAATCACTTGGCGACGATGCCCGACGGCGCGTCGAATTGCTTCGACTGCGATTTCACGACGATCTGCCGATCCGCGACATCGCATCGCGCTGGAATGCAGACGCGACGCACATCCATCGGGAGTATGCGAAAGCCCGCCGGGAATTCCGCGAATGCCTGCTTGAAGTCATGCGTTTCCATTTCCCGGAGTCGCCCGGCGAAGCGGAGCGAGAGTGCGCCGCATTGCTCGCGATCCTGGCCTGAACCGATCTGCTTGTTTCGAAAATTACTGCGCGAAATGTTTGTTTGCTGCGAACCTGCGAGCGTGATCAGTCAGATGGTCCGGCAGTGCAGGTCCCAGGCCGAGGATTTCTGTCGGCCTCAGGAACCAGATTGTCATGAAGCGGATTGCATTTGCGAATAACGCCTCCTTCGAACCGAACTGAAGCCACAAGCCATGATTGCCATGAACAATTACGACGACGCCAATCCGGACGAAACCAATACGCGACTTGATGCCGGCCTTCGCGCCGCCTTCGGGCCGGCTTCCAGCGAATTGTCTCCCGAGGGCCACGACAGCATCGTCGCGACAATTGATCACGCGCTGGGGATTCAGTCGCGCGTGTCGTTGCGCGATGACTCGGACGGTCGCGGACCATTGCTCAGCCCGCACACGCCGGAGGTGGATGACAGCGAGGGCCGAATTGGTCGCTACCAGCTGTCGGGAGAGATTGCGCGCGGCGGCGTCGGCGTTGTGATTCGCGGCCGGGATGTCGATCTGGGTCGCGACGTGGCCATCAAGATGCTGCGCGGTCAGCACGCATCCAACGGCGCGATGGTGCGGCGATTCATGGAAGAGGCCCAGATCACGGGGCAGTTGCAGCATCCGGGCATCCTGCCGGTTTACGAACTCGGCCTGCGCGCAGGGAACCGGCCCTATTTCACGATGAAACTCGTACGCGGCCGGACGCTCGCGGAATTGTTGCGGGATCGTCGATCGTCCGCCGAAGATCGACGGCGCTTTCTCAACATTTTCGAGCACATCTGTCAGACGATGGCCTATGCGCACTCGCGGGGCGTCGTGCATCGCGATCTGAAGCCGTCAAACATCATGGTCGGCGCATTCGGCGAGGTCCAGGTGCTCGATTGGGGGCTCGCGAAAGTGCTGACGCGCGACAGCGCATCGGCGGAACTTGCGGGCGCTACTGCGCACGAGACGGTTGTCGAAACGCTCCGCAGTGGCGAGGACGGAGCCGAATCCGTCGCCGGTTCCGTGATGGGGACGCCGGCCTACATGTCCCCAGAGCAGGCGCGAGGCGAAATCGAACGCGTCGATGAGCGAACCGATGTGTTCGCGCTGGGGGCGATCCTCTGCGAGATCCTGACGGGGCATCCACCATTTTCAGGAACCAAGTCCGAGATCATGCGCAAGGCGTCGGCAGGCGATTTGGCGGAGACGATCGAGCGTTTGCGTGCGACGGATGCGGATATCGTGCTGACGCTCATGTCGCAACGTTGTATGGCGACCGAACCGGACGAACGACCGCGAAATGCCGGCATTCTGGCAGAGGAAGTGTCGGGCTTCATTGCACGCCTGGAGGAAAGTGCGCAGGAAGCGAAAGTTGCGGCGGCCGCCGCCGAAGCGAAGGCCCGCGAAGAGCGTCGGGCTCGGCGTTTGACGCTGGCGCTGGCCACGTCGGTTCTGTTCGCGATGCTGCTGATCGGCGGCGGGTTTTTCTGGCGGGCAGACGTCGAGCGACAGCGCTCGATCGATGCGACGCATTTGATCAATGCCGCCATCGAGCGGACTGCCATTCAGTTGGGATCGGCCAGGGCGACGCGAATCGGTACTCCGGCGCCCTGGGAAGCGGCGCTGGCGGCGGGCGCCGAACTGAGTCTGCTCATTCAGCAGGGCAGCGCCGACGCGGACGCGATTCGCCAGGGCGAGTCCTTGTTGGCGGATCTGCGTTCGGCCGACGCGGAACGGCGGCTGCTCGAGTTGACGGAAGACATCGTGATTCGGGGTGCGACGCATTCCGATGGCGAAAGCTGGAAGGCGATGGACGACGCGTACATTGCGGCGTTTCGAGACGCAGGCATCGACGTGCTGAACGCGACGGACGATGAGATCGCAGCCTGGATTCGGGCAAGCGATCATCCCGATCAGTTGGCGAATGCCTTTGAGCTGTGGGTCTGGACGGGAGAAGACCTGAAACAGCGATTCGGCGTCGAACGATATCAGCGATCGCTACG
>JAJDEC010000390.1 GCA_029259995.1 Phycisphaerae bacterium | reverse complement strand
GTCTCGTTGCCAGTCGCACCCGGGATGGGTGTACCGTTGAACCGCCATTGGTATTCGGCGTCTGGTCGGAATGCGACGTCAAGCAGAACAGCGAATGTCGCCGTGTCGCCCTCACAGATAATGAGATCGTCGGGATGATCGATGATGATCGGCGTGAAGTTCGCCGTGATCGCCTGGTCATCGGTGATGTTGATTGTTGCGGAAGGGTTATTCGATGGCGTCGGCACGTCGCCCTGATCAACGGTCCAACCCGTGAAGCAGAATCCATCCGCCGGTGTGGCGAGGATATTCAGAGTCGTGCAGATCGTGTGCATCGCAGCGCCGCCGGGGAGAATTGTGCCGCCGTTCGCCGGGCTGGCGATGAACGTGAGTGTGACCAATGGATCGCACGAATCGGGAACGCCGTTGTCGTTGCAGTCGGCGTCGCAATTCTGCTGGCAGTAGAAATCGCCGCTTCCGGCCGTGGTGTTCGGCGCGATCTCGCAGACGTCGAGAATGAGATTCGCGTTGCAGTCATTGCCGTCGAGTTCGCAGTCGTCGGGAACGCCATTCTGATTGCAATCGTCGGCTGCAACGGCCGTGCCCAGGAGCAGAATTCCCGGCGCGGTCATTGCCCCCGTGATCGTCTGTGCATTCGTGTCCAGATTCGCCGTGATGTCGGTCGTCGATTCGGCGATCGCGTTGTATTCATAGAGCCGCAGCGCGGATTCCGAAATCGCGTCGATGCCGAATGATTCGAGCACGGCACGATCGTATGCAATCGTGACAGTCGTTGTGGTATCCGCGCCCAATCCGGCGCTCGTCGCGACGGAGACGGCGTAGCCCAGAAAGTCAATCGGCAGTGCCGCGTCCGGAATACCGCCGACATCACAACGACCCGATCCGAGCGGGGCCGCGATGCTGAATCCGGAATTCGTCACGTCTGCGAATGTCAGCGCCGTCGACGAACACGCCTCGCAGGCGTCTGTCAGTCCGGCAATGATGACAGGCGTCGACGCTGGCGCGCTCGGAGTGTATCCCGCCGCCGCTTCAAGCCAGCGAACGACGTTGATCAGCAACGCCGCATGATTGTCGGATGTGTAGAACTGTTCGAAGATCGACGCGTCGCAGATCATCGCCAGGCGGCCGTCGCTGCCGTTGGCGTTGGGGATCGTGGCGACGGACAGAAATGCACCGGGGCCGGCGCTGTCAGTGAGCACATCCTGAACCACAACATTCGCGCTCGCCGTGTTCATCAGGCCGAACGTCGCTTCCGATGCGGCGGTCGACACTTCGCCCAGCGGCCCCGTCAGAATCGGATGCCGATCGGATGAGGGGACGGGCCCCGTCGTGTTGTAGTTCCCCGTGAGCTTCGTGATGGCGAAGGCATCGAGGAATGAATCGTCGCCCTCGTTGTAGATTCCCGCGTCGCCGAACCAGACAACGCGTCCTCCGGCCTCCAGATAGGCGAGGATCTCGACAGTTTCCGCGAATGTGTAGGCCGGATTCAATCCCGGGCTGGGTGCGTCGAGCAGCGGCAGCCAGAGGATGTCGATGTTGTCGAGTTGTGCCGGCGTCAGGGACGGAATCGATGCGATCTCGAAGCCTTCGCCCAGGAGCGCGACATTGGCGGCCGACATTGCCGGATCGAGGAGGCTCAGATTCGGATGCTGTCGATCGTCGGCCAGTGAAAGCACGCCGATGCGCGTCGCCGCGTCGGCCGAGGTGGAGACAAGCAGACACGCCATGAGGGCGAAACAACGGCTCGCGGCGCGGCGCGGCGCGCGGTGATTGCCTCTCTTTAGACATAAAGTGTTCATAGATTGAAAATCGGCATTTGAAGGCGTGGTGCAAAACAATGTGCGCGCTGCAAGATGCCTGGCTTATTGGGGTTGGCCGCCGTGTTCTCCGTTCGGGAACGCGTGCGGCTGCAACGCTTGCGCGATCTGTACTCAGATCAATCGAAGACTTGCCTGCGGCGAATGTCCACGTTCGCGTATCGGCGACTGTGTTACAAGCGATCGCTTCAGGGCCAGCAACGATGGAGCGCATCGCGCAAGATCAAGCACGGAGTCGTCACAATTCGATGTGCGGCGCGCGCAAGTAGGCAGCGTCGCACCATTAATGCACATGGAAAGGGAGTCGCAGATTCCGCACGCTATCCGCGAGTTATGCCGGTCGCCGAAATCGGACGAGTCGTCCGGCTTCGATGAAACCGCAATCGTTCAGGAATGTGATCTCGGATGGGTTGGTGTCGAGGCAACACGCGACAATGACGCGCGGCGACAATCGCCGGGCGCGAAGCAGGAAATGCGCCAGCAACAGGCGTCGAAGATCGTCGATTCCATCGTCCGAAGAAATCGAAAATTCTCGGATTCGCCCGACGTCGCCGACGTCGTGGTAACCGATTCGCCCGACGGCTTCGCCGTCGCGCACTGCCAGCAGCACTTCGTAGGACGCGTCATCGAGTCGATCGAAGGCTGCGTTGCAGGCGGATTCGTCGCCGGCGTGGATTGATTCGAGAAACGTTCGATAGGATCTTCGCATGGGGCGAGCCGGCAGGACGCGGACATCGCCAAGCGTCAGATTCGTCGGGCCTTGATCCAGCTGTTCGAGGCCCAGGACGACGAGATCTTCGCGCCGCCAGCCTTTCTCAGCCATGATGGCGCTGACGGGGGCTTCTTCCTGCCCCGACGCGGGCGTCCAGACGCAGCAGGTCAGATTCCGTTCCGAGTAGTAGGATTCGGCCCGATCAAAGGCGACACAGCCGTCGATGTCTGCGAGCCAGACGTCGCGAAGCTGCTGGGCGTCGGTCAGCGATGGATAGCGCTCGCACGTATAGGCCACGCCGTAGTCGAGCGATTCCCATTCGCAGATTTGTTCCCACCAGACCTGTTCGCTGCGTCGTGCGGCGGAGAGGACATCTTTCGAGCTCACGACGAATCTCCTGGCATTCGCGGCAATGCCGATCAGTCGGCGTCGTCATCTTCCTGCGACGCGAGCAGCTCCCGCGCGAGGCTCGGCATCATCATATAGCCGAGCACAAAGTGGGCGGCCGCCAATTCGTCGTCGGAATCTTCGAGCCAGCGTTCGAGCATTTCAAGATCGTCGTCGAGCCGTTTCTGGGCACGCTCTTCAGGCATCCCGCCGATGCGCGTTATCAGCGCCTGGCGAAGTGCCGACGTATCCGTGTTCTCGTTCAGCGCATCCTGATCTTCGAGATCTTCCAGCGTTTCAGTCAGGTATCGGAGTTCTTTCGGAAATCTGGATCCCATGATTCGTCCCAGGTCGTCCGGCACGCGTTCGGCTCAGACGATGCGAATTCGATGTATCGGTTCAGACATTCATCTCAGCGGCTTCCGCTTTGGCGGCATCGCGAGCGGCGCGCTTCCGCATCGTCGGGTCCAGTTCACGCTTCCGCATTCGGCATGCGCCCGGCGTCACTTCGACCCACTCATCGTCCTCGATGTACTCGAGCATCGCCTCGAGCGCCAACTCTCTCGGCGGTCGCAACACGACGGTCTTGTCGGCCGATGCGACACGAATGTTCGAGAGCTTCTTTTCGCGGCAGACGTTGACGTCGAGATCATCGTCTTTGCAGTGCTCTCCGACAAGCTGGCCGCGGAAGACTTCGTCCCCCGGCTTCGCGAACATCGTGCCCCGATCCGTCAGGTTCTGAATCGCGTAGGCCGTGACGCGCCCGGTTTCGCCCGACACCATGGCGCCGTTGCTGCGTCCCGGGATCGAGCCGCGGAGATGCTCGTACTCGTAGAAAACATGATGCATGATCGCTTCGCCGCGCGTTGCATTGAGCATGCGCGTGCGAAGCCCGATCAGGCCGCGAGCCGGAATCGTGAATTCCATGTGGGTGAAGCCCTCCTTGGGCTCCATCTTGATCATCTCGCCGCGGCGACCGCCGACGAGTTCGATCACGGCGCCTGTGGCCGTCGCCGGGGCGTCGACAGACAGGTACTCGATCGGTTCGCATTTCTTACCGCCGATTTCGCGATAAATGACCTTCGGCTTGCCGACAAGCAGCTCGTAGCCTTCGCGCCGCATGGATTCGATCAGCACGCCGAGATGCAGGAGACCGCGTCCGGAGACGCGAAACGAGTCTTTCTGCGGCAGGTCCTCGACGCGCAGCGCGACATTGGTTCGCAGTTCCTTCGTCAGGCGATCGCGAAGATGCCGCGTCGTCATAAACTTGCCTTCGCGGCCGGCGAACGGCGAATCGTTGATCTTGAAGACCATGGTCAGTGTGGGCTCGTCGATCGTGACGATCGGCAGCGGCTTCGGATCGTCGATGTCGGCGAGCGTGTCGCCGATGCCGATCTCCTCGATGCCCGTCACGGCGACGATTTCGCCGGCGGGGGCTTCTTTGGTTGCCGTCTGCTTCAGGCCGTCGAAAGTAAATAACCCGGCGACTGTTTCATTGCTTCGATGGCCGTCGCGCGAAATCAGGCAGACTTTCTGACCGACTCTGAGTGTTCCTTCGAATACGCGGCCGATACCGATCCGGCCGACATAGTCGCTGTAGTCCAGTGTCGTGATCAGTGTCTGTGTCGGCGCCGACGCATCGCCGCCCGGCGCGGGCGCGCTGGTCAGAATCTCATCCAGCAACGGAATGACGTCTTCGTTCGTGTCGGTCATCGACTTTCGGGCGAAGCCCAGTTTCGCACTTGAATAAATGACAGGGCATTCCAGGAACGACTCGTCGCAGCCCATTTCGATAAACAGATCGAACACTTCGTCCAGGACTTCCGGAGGTCGCGCATCGGGTCGATCGATCTTGTTGATGACGACGATCGGTTTCAAGTGATAGTTAAACGCCTTGGAAAGTACGTATCGCGTCTGCGGCATCGGGCCTTCGAAGGCGTCAACAACGAGCAGGCAACTGTCCGCCATCTTGAGGACGCGTTCAACTTCGCCGCCGAAGTCGGCGTGACCGGGCGTGTCGATCAGATTGATCTTCGTGTCCTTCCATCGAACGGAGCAGTTCTTGGCGAGAATCGTGATCCCGCGCTCGCGCTCCTGCGGATTGGAGTCCATGATCAGATCCGGAGAGTCTTCGTTTTCGCGAAACACGCCACTTTGGCGGAGCATGCAGTCAACGAGCGACGTCTTGCCGTGATCGACGTGCGCAATAATGGCGATATTTCGTATATCCATACAGTTCTTCTAGATGTCCTGAGTCGGCGCTGTCGGGCCGAACCGAGTTAGTCACAATTGACCAAGCCCTGCATGATAGCCGCAGAATGTCGGATTCGCAGCGCGTCGTCACGACGCGACGTCCGGTACGGCCCTGGAACCGGCAGGGCGCAAAAGAAAAAGGACGCCGATCGGAATCGGCGTCCTCTGAGTTCCTCTTGTCTGGATAGTGACCTGCTGGGCGATCAGGCTCGGCGGCGTCGAAGGAGAGCGATCGCACCGATACCCAGAAGCGACAACGTCGCCGGTTCCGGGATTTCCGTGATCACGACCGAAATCAGAACCTCGTCGATTCCGAAGGTCGTGATGTCACCCAGGCCGCCGGCACCGTCGCCGATGCTGATGGCCGAAAGAATCGAGAGGCCTGCGCCGGCATTCGAATACGCGCCTGCGCCGGAAGCAGGGTCGATCGCCAGGGGAAACAAAACGATCGATCCGGCATCGGCAAAGAACTCGACGTCGGCCGAGTCAATCGTGAATGGCGTCAGGGGCGTCCATTCAACGAGATCAAGGCCGGCGTTGAAGTCGCCGATTTCAAACTGCAACGCGCCGACGGCGTCGCCGCCGAGCGTCGTGCCGGCAGGGGCGAAGGCGGGCGTGCCACCGAGGCCGTCATCCGTATAGATGCGGAACGTCAGTGTTGACTGACCTGCGCCGGGGCCGGCAACTTCCAGCGTGTCGATGTTGACCGTCGCTCCATTAACGACGTTCAGCCCGACGGCGGACGTGCCGCCGAAGACCGGGCTGCCGCTGCCGTCGTCAAGAAACGCGCCGCCGGCATCACTGAAACCGGTCGTTGCCGCTGTAAACGAATCGCCATTGGCGCTTCGGGGCATGGCCGGCGTTCGTGCACCGATGCTTCGGAACAGGCTGCTCGACACGAGATCGGCCGACACCGTTGTCGACACTGCCATCACAAGGGCACAGGCAATAGAAAACTT
>JAJDEC010000389.1 GCA_029259995.1 Phycisphaerae bacterium | reverse complement strand
GGCAGTCGGCCATGCATCGGCGCTGGCGAACGAAGATCTCATCGTGTTCCAGGTGAACGCCGATGCGTCTCTGACGATGTTTGCCGTCGTCACCGTGCAGAGCTCGCCATTCGAGATTGCGTGGCTTGATGATGAAACGCTGATCGTCCTGGAAACCGCGAACGGGAACAGCGGGATCTGGACCTACGATTTTGACGAGGCGGCGCCGCTGCCGTTGAAAATTCTCGCGATCGACGATGCCCGGACGGGGTTCTTTTCGTCGCATTTCGCATTGCATCCGAACGAACCCTATCTCTACGTGCCGGACTCGCCCCTCGCGGGCACAAATCGCGTCCGTGGTTATCGAATTGAACCCGATCGAACGCTGACGGAAATTCAATCCCTTGTCGTGCCGCCCTACGCGTTGGATATCGACATCACGCCCGACGGTCGATTCATGTACATGGTCCTCGGGGCCGGCACAGAGGCGATTCAGGGATTTGAAATCGATCCGGCCACGGGCCTCATGACAACGCTGCCGTTCAGCCCATTCCCGACGACGGGCGGCCCGGCCAGCCACATCGTCATCACGCCGGACGGGGGCACGGCGTTCGTGTTTCATGGCGCGACAGAAACCATTCAGACGTTCTCCATCAGTCCCGACGACGGAACATTGTTCTTCACGAACAACAGCTTCGGGATCGGTGGAAACGGGATCTTTGAGGCAATTCAGGTCTACAAGAACTTTCTGTATGTAACGCGAAACGCGGGGTCCGGCATCGAAGCCGGAATTCTATTGTTCAACTACTTTCTGGATGGCTCGTTCTCACAGCTCGGGACCTCGATTCCGGCGGGAACGCGGCCGTATTTCATGGAAGTCTGGAATCCGCAGTCGTTTCTTGCTGGTGATATCAACGGTGACGGAAGCGTCGATCCACTCGACATTCCATCCTTTGTTGCGGCGCTTCTGGGGACGCCGATCGAACCGGTACACGTGAGTCGTTCCGACATCAATCTGGACGGCGAAGCAAACGGTCTGGACTCGCAGCTCTTCGTGACGGCAATCCTGTCTCCGGCAATGGGGGGGGCGTGCTGCCTGCCCGATACGCCATGCGAGATGGTCACTCAGGACGAATGCGTAAACGTCCTTGGGGGCATTTATGCCGGGGACGGCGTACCGTGTGCCGTTTGCCCGCCGATCCCTGCGCCGATCATCAGTTCGACTTTCGGTTCAGGGCCGCCGTATTGCAACGACGTCTTCCCGATCTATCAGTTCGCCGTGTTCGGCGAGAATTTCTCGCTGGGCGCCACGGTCAAACTCATTCAGGACGGGCAGCCGGACCTCATTCCCGATGCGTTTCAAGTATTTGATCCATCGTCGATCGGAGCGGATTTCGACTTCACGGGGGCCGCGACAGGGCCCTATCAAATCCGTGTGACGAATCCCGACGGCCAATTTGCCGACAGCGTCGAGACTTTCGTGATCGAGGCGTGCAACTGATCGAATTGCCATTTTGACACTGAGGAATTTCGAAGAGCGCAACCTCTGGTAGCGCTCTTTTTCGTTGCGTCGACGCGGCCGCCCGGGTTCACGGTCGGCCAATGATCTCCAACTGGGCAAGATCCTTCCGATTCGCCGCCTCCGGATTGTGACACTATGCTCCGCGTGAATCGTCCCCGGCGGAATTGCGTTTGGAGCACTTGTCGATGATCTGGGTCTGGTTGGGATTTCTTGCCTTCATCGCCTTTCTTCTGGCGATCGATCTCGGCGTGATCCATCGAAAGCCGCAGGTGATCAGCACGACCAGCGCCCTCGCATGGAGCGGCGTCTGGATCTGCATCTCGCTCGCCTTCAATGTGTTCGTTTATTACGGGTACGAGCGACACTGGCTGGAGCTTGGCCTGACTGTGGGGCACGAATTGACCGGCCAGCAGGCGGCCGTACAGTTTCTGACGGGCTACGTGATCGAGAAGACGCTGAGTCTCGACAATATTTTCATCATCGCATTGCTGTTCTCGTATTTCCAGGTTCCATCGCAATACCAACATCGCGTGCTCTTCTGGGGCATTCTCGGCGCCATCGTGTTTCGCGGCGTGATGATTCTGGCGGGCGCGTTGTTGATCGCGAGATTCGAGTGGATCGTTTATGTGTTTGGCGTGCTGCTGTTGGTGACGGCCGCCAAGATGCTCGTGGCGCGGCACGACAATCTTTCCGTCGATCGCAATCCGTTCGTCAGGCTGGCGAAGCGCTGGTTTCCGATGACGGAGTCGTACGAAGGGGATCGTTTTCTTGTTCGGCGCAGCGGGCGTCTGCTCATGACGCCGCTGTGTCTCGTCGTGATCGCCGTGGAGAGTTCCGACGTGCTTTTCGCCGTCGATTCGATTCCCGCCATTTTCGCCGTGACGCGGGATCCGTTCATCGTTTTCACGTCCAACATCCTGGCCATCCTCGGGCTTCGATCGTTGTTTTTCGCGTTGGCCGGAGCGATGCGGAAGTTTCGGTACCTGAAAATGAGCCTCGTGTTCATTCTCGCCTTCGTCGGCGTCAAGATGCTTCTCGTGCATGTTCATCCGATCCCGACGATCGTGTCGCTTGCGATCATCGGGGGGCTATTGCTGGTTGGAATCCTTGCGTCGTGCATGCCGAACGAGGATTCGGCCGCGCTGGAGCCGCCGCCCATGGGCACGGCATCATCGTCGACCATCAAGCGCACGGCCGTTTACGCGTTCCGGCAAACTCGCAAGCTTATCGTTTTCGTCGTTGGCATCAGCGTTGTTCTCTTCGGAATCGTGTTGTTCTTCACGCCGGGCCCTGCGATCGTCGTGATTCCCGTGGGCCTTCTGATTCTCGGCACGGAATTCGTCTGGGCGCGGCGACTGCTGTCACGATTCAAGGATGAAACTCGCAAGTGGCTTGGTCGTGGACGCGGCAACACGTCCGATGACACGAGGACGGCGGCACCAGCGGATGGCGAATCGGAACAGTCGCCTCCGGCGGCAAGCTGATTCGCTGTCACCTGGCTTGATTGACAGATTTTTTCCGAAACCAGCAGATCGCGCTCGTTACGCATGGATGGCATCCGTTATGATGTGGCATACACATTTCCTGAGAGGGTTGGACACATGTCAGAAATCCCAACGGCCCAGCAGCTACTCGCGGCGATGGCGCAACACAACGCATCGGATTTGCATCTCAAGGCGGGAACGCCGCCCGTCTATCGCGTCGGTGGTCATCTGCGCAGCGTCCATCTGCCGGCGATGTCGGGCGCGCAGATCGAGGCGTGCCTGTCGCCGATCATTCCGGAAGTGCGCCGCGGATTTTACGATGAGCACGGCGATCTGGACTTCGCCTACAGCCTGCCGGACGGCGATCGATTTCGCATCAACATCTTTCGGGCCGGGGCCGTGATGAACGCGGCCGTCCGGCGCGTGAATCCGTACATACCATCCTACAAGGAGCTGCTGCTTCCGGACGTTTACCAGAAGCTCATCAATGAAACCCATGAGGGCATCATCATCATCAGCGGCGTGACGGGCTCCGGAAAGAGCACGACGCTCGCCGCGATGATCGAGCAGATCAACGACACGCGCCACGAGAATATCGTGACAATCGAGGATCCCGTCGAGTTTCTCTTCAAGAGCAAGAAGTCGATCATTTCGCAGCGCGAGATCGGTATCGACATACCGACGTATGGCGAGGGGTTGAAATACATCGTGCGCCAGGATCCCGACGTGATCTTCGTCGGCGAGATGCGCGACAAGTTCACGATGACGTCGGCGCTTCAGGCGGCGGAAACGGGCCATCTCGTGTTTGGAACGCTGCACACGGCCGACGCGATGCAGGCATTCGCGCGCGTGCTGGAGTTCTTTCCGCGCGTCGAGCACGACTTCATCCGCAGCAGCCTGGCGAATTCGTTGCGCGCCATTTGTGCGCAGCGATTGCTGCCCGGCGCTGAGGAAGGCAAGCGTGTGCCGGCAACGGAAGTGCTCGTGAATACGGCGACGTGCAAGGACATCATTCGCAAGGAGCAGGACGAGGACATTCCGGCGTTGATCGAGGGCAGCGAGAAGGAGGGCATGCATTCGTTTACGTCTTCGCTGGCGAGACTCGTGCAGGAAGAACTCGTGTTCATGGACACGGCGATGGAATACGCGCCCAATCGGGATGCTCTGGCGAGTCGTATTCGCGGTATCAAGACGTCGACGCAGTCGATGATTCATCGGACGAAGTAGACGCGCCCGCGGGGCGAAGCCAATGATGCGAACGACACGATGACTCGGGCCATTCGTTACATGCTGCTATTCGTGATCGTGGGAATCCTCGGCACGTGGGTCTGGACGCTTGGGCGCTTGGCCACTTGGGAACATCCCGTTGACGATAGATGGATATTTGTCGGATGGGGCGGTGTCCGAGTTACTCCACAACCCATGCATTCGTTTTTGGAACTTGAATACACCGGCCAATGGTCTTATTCGGGATCACCGATCAAGAACAGAGTGTTTCCTGTGCCGGGCATCGAGATGGGGCAGATTGTCGTTCCGTTCTGGTTGATTCTTCTTGGCGTCATGCCGCCGTGGC
>JAJDEC010000388.1 GCA_029259995.1 Phycisphaerae bacterium | reverse complement strand
GAGGCCATACTCGCGATCATGAAGACAATGACCACCCAGAGCCGATTCGCACGCGCAACGTGCTCCCCTTGAAGGGGGAGCATGGCACCCCGCGAAATAGCTGGCACCAGCGCGACGCACTGTGCGTTCGGCGCGACGATTCGCAAACGAAACGATCCCGGCGTCGTAGGCGTCGACGCCGGGATCAGGCGAAATTCCACGCGCTCTGAATGAAATCTACTTGCGTGCCCGACGTCGTCGTCGCGCGCTTATCAGCGTCAACAGCCCCGCCATCAGCGGCGCAGCCGCGCCCATGCCACAGACACTCACGTTGACCGTCGGCGTCACTTCGCGATCGTTGCCGCCCAGATTGATCGGTACCCCCGACCCGTCGTCGCACTCGAAATCGCCGTCGCCGTCAAAGTCTCGAACCCGCGCACCACATCCGCAGATGCCGGGATTGATCTTGTTCGGATCATTCGGGCACTCGTCGTTGCAGTCCGGCGTTGCGTCGCCGTCGCTATCGACGTCCGAGCCGTCACCGCCGCAGACGCCCTCTTTTGTCTTGAGCGGGTTGTTCGGACATTCGTCGGCACAATCGGACACACCGTCGTCGTCCGAATCGACTTCGACTTTGCCGCATCCGCAATCTCCGGCTTCAATTTTGTTTGCGTCGTTCGGGCATTCATCCAGGCAATCCGGCGTCGCATCGCCGTCCGTGTCCAGGGCGTCGTTTTCACCCGGGCAGGCGTCGCATCCGTCCGGCACGCCGTCGCCGTCCGCATCGGCGTCATCATCGTGACCGGGGCAGATATCGATGCCGTAACCATACGTGTACTGCTTTGTGTACCACGTGCTGCTGATCTCCGACTTGAGCGTCACGAAAATCGTACTACCGTCCGTCGGCAATCCGCTGACGGTTCGATTCTTCGCCGGCCCCGAGTATGACGCGATGTCGCTGGCTCCCGCCGACGTTCCCACGAGCAGTTGATATTGCGTCACGCCACTTCCCGCGGACCAGACGAACTTGAAGCTCGCGCTGCCGATCAAGTCCCCGCTCGCCATTGGCGTCGTCATGACGGACACGCCGCTGGGCGCCGACGATCCGTAGATCGCCTGCATGTTGTCAGCATCGCCCGTGCTCAAATGGCTTCGCTGACCGATCGAGTTCTGCCATGACTGGTTCGGCGACAGAACCGTAATCGTCCGACACGACGACGAACAGGCGCAATTCGAGAACGCGCACTGTCCGTAATGCATGATCGAATCGAAGTCATACGTTCCGTCCGTTCCGGCCGTCGGGTACTTGTCGAAGTTGTGCTCCTTGCCCGACGTGATGTTTGCCGACTCGATATCAACATAGGTATCGCGATCCGGTCGCGACTGCTCGTGCCAGACGCCCAGCGCATGCGCCAGTTCGTGCATGATGATGAACTGATACGACCAGTTGTAGATGGAAAGCTGCTGCTTGCCGCCGACGACGCCCACGTACGACCAGTTGCCGCTGCTGCTGATCACTTCGACGTAGTCGGACTCTGCCGTTCGCGGAACGAACTGTACATCCGCAATCGCCTCCCAGGCGTCCATCGCATCCCGCATCAGCTGCTGATTCGTCGTGTTGACGCTGCCGTCGAACGTGTACGGAACGATTCCATTCGGCCAGTGACCCGACGTGGCGTGTGTACCGTCCTGCGGATCTCCGCTCCCGCCCGCGTCACCCGACGGCAACTGATGGTTCTTCACCATGATGCAGCCTTCGAGGAGCGTCGAGTCGTCGGGAATATCCTCCGCCGCCGGCATCGCAAACCCACGAACGGAATCCATCGCCACACTTCGCAGCGACGCGATCTTCGTCGCACTCGGCAGGATGCCCGGCGTCAGATCCACGTCGTAAGTATCGATGTCACCCACGAGTTTCGTCGTCGGCGTCAATCGACCGTTCTTGTCGAGCTGCGCATAGAAATAGCGGCCCTTGCGCTGCACGACGGTAAATCCGTCCGAATCCGTGTAGTAGTTGAAAAGTTCGTCGCCTTCGTAGGTCAGCACGATTGCGCCGACACCGGGCTGGAACGTCTCGAACGGAAAGTGATGTTGATTCGGCTCCGACGCCGTCGCGGCACTGCACCACAGCGACACAACGACAATCGCCGAAGCGAAGATACGACTGTCAAACAAACCACTCGCTCGATTGCGCATGGTGAACGCCCCCGTCCTGATCGAACCATCACCCACGAATGGGTGCATCCCCGGCGGCGGCGTCCAAAGCGCACGCTAGCGGTCTCCCCGATCCTAAAACCTACGATTCCGCCGGGGAGCCGCATGACAATACCGGCCGCCGAGCCGTGTGAGTTTCGACCGGCGCGCGTTCATCCGATATGCGATGGCGTTGAGAGAGAGTGTCGCGATGGCGATCGCTGATATGGGTCCTAGGGCAACAGACGAATCTGGACGTTGACGAATTCGAAGTCATCCAGATCGCCGCCGCACGATCGCGCACGGATTCGGAACTGGTTCTCGCCTTCGAGCAACCATCCCGGATCGAACGAGGACCGGTATTCTCCGAAGCTGCCGTCCCGGGGCGAGTCCGCTAATCGCTCCCGGACCAGCCGACCGTTGATCCGCACCTGATGCGGACATTGAACGCCCTTGACCATGAAGACGACTTCCGCCCGCGAGAAGTTGGGCGGCAGTTGATCCCGAGTGACTTCGAATCTCGCGCGATGCGTCCGGCCTTCCGTCTGCTTTTGAAACTGGCTGTTGATTCGACCTTCAAACCGATCATTTCCCAAATGATGCACGTCCGGTTCTTCTTCCAGTGCTATCACAAGCTCCGTCTGACGCGACAAAGCAAAATTGACTGTGATCGTCCTTCCACGAACGCGCTTCGCCTCGATATTTCGAGACTCCGGAACATAGCCACCCCGGGAAGCCGACAGCGCAAAGTGATCCGGTACTTCCGGCACCTGAATCTCGTAGCTTCCGAACGCATCGGCCTCGACGGCAATCGACCTGTCATTCGGCATCGCCAGCAAGATCCGGGCCTCGCCAAGCCCGATCCCCGTTTCCGCGTCCTCGACGGTTCCCACGATGCGACCAATCGCGCCGCGACGAATCCCCGTCGGTCGTTTCGGCGGCGCAACCGGTATTCCGACACCCAATGCAATCTGCACGATCGGCACATCTGAACCGTCGCCAATGCTGCCGCCATCGGCAATCGGCGACGCCTCCGAATCCGATGCGACGGCGTCGCCTGTTGAACGAGTCGAATCAACAGTCACCCAAGCCGTGTCCGAGTCGGGCGCAAGCGTCGCCAACGTCGTGGAACCCCTCTGCGACTCCGCCAGCGCTTCATTCGCGGAAGGAAGACCACTCGTCAACGCCGGATCATCTGGAAGCGTAACGGCGAACGATTCCCTTGTTGGATTCCCGAGCGCAGAGTCGGACGATTCCACGTCGACCTTCCCCGGCAATGCGATCGCGACTTCGATGCCCATGACAGGTTCGTCCGACGACGCCGCGTCATCCGTCTCCATCCCCGGCATGTGAATGCCGTCCGAATCGGCATCACGGCTAACGTGCGCGATCGATATCGGCGCTTCGTCCGTCACAGCCCCCGCACCGGCGACTGGCATTTCGACAAGTGTCCCGCCTTCGACGACGATCGGCATCGACAACGCCGCGTGCGCCGGATCAATGACATCTACGCCCGCAATCCGAACGCCTGATTCGGCGTCGCCTGACGGCGCATTCGTCGATTCGCCGGGAAGCGCGACTTCAACGGCGATTGACGCCGACGACAGATCCGGGTGCGGGGCCATCGCGACGATCGCGTCGGCGGCACGCGTACTCGCTGCCGCGTCCGCGGCGTCGATCGCCCCCGCAAATCGCTTCCCCTCCGAATGCACATCCACGTTCGCCGCGACGCCCACATCGATTGACATCGCGCCCGCGGGTTGTGTCGTCGGCTGCTGCATCGGCGCGCTCGCGGATTCCAATGCCGTTTCGCCAACCAGCGCGACGCCGGCCGGAATGGGCGACTCCGTTCGTGACTCCGCCAGCGCAGGTTGAGGCAGCGCCACGTCGTCGAACGACGTTGGCGTCATCGATTGCGCCAATTCCGGCAACTCGCTCGCCAGCGAAACATCTGCCATCGCCGGCTCGCTCTTCGAGTCCTGCGCATCCACGCTTGTCAGTGCCGTATCCGAGGGCGCCTCCGTCAGCGATTCCGTGGCTCGCGGCGAAAGCTCAACATTCGTCTGCGTTTCAATCGCCTGCATTTCCAGTGCCGGCCGTTCGGCATCGGCAACATCGGCCGCCACCGTTTCGACGTTGACGAACTCTCCACGAATCTGCTCGCCAATCTCCCCCGCAGACGCCTCGCTCGTCAATGCAATGCGAATTCGATCCCGACCGCCGATCGCCGACGCAATCTCCGTGGAAACCTTGAGAACATTGAACAGCAGCATCATCACGAGATGCGCCAGGAGCGATGCGAGCAGGCAACGCGCCATCAGGCCGATCTTGCGATCGCGAAAGTCCCGCATCATCGCAAGAAACAACAGCGTCAAGATCAACGCCAGCAACGCCCACAGGAGATTCGGCGCGATCTGCTGCAACAGCCCGGCCCAGTCGATTGTGCCCCGTTCAAACGTCACATCGCGATAGACTTCCCGCGACGTCGATTGCAATAGCCTCGGCGCTTCGTCCGACTCCGGGGCCGATCGATACGTCAGCCGAAATCCGGAAAGCCCCAACACGGGGCCCGTCTCATCCCCCGTTGTGTTGATCGTCCCGTCCAGATGATCGAGCACGCCGAATCCGTCCGGCATGACACGAAGTCGATACAAATCGAAGCCGCCCGCACCGGCGCGTCGATTGGATGCGAAGTAAAGAAAGTCTCCCGCCGGACTCACGGCCGCGTCCAGCTCATCCCCCGTCGAATTCGCCGCGGCAATCGACTCGGCCGGCGCATCCGCGATCAAGTCGATCTCGTAGAGATCAAAGTCCGCCGCCGCAGACGTTTCACTCGCCGTCTCCGTCAACGCATCGTCCATCGCCCGCTCCGCTGACGCCCAAGGTCGATTCGAGGCGAACACCAGCCGCGTGCCGTGCGCCATCACGGCCGATCCCAACTCATCAAATGCCGAATTCGCATTCGCGATCGCCGCCGGCGCTCCCCACGCGCCGCCTGAATAACGACTGATGTATAAATCGTACCCGCCGACCGCCCCGGGCCGATCGCTCGAGAACACGATCGCATCCCCTTCCGGAGATATTGAAACGTCCAGTTCCGCATCCACCGAATTGATCGTCTCGATCGACTGCGCCGCGCTCCACGAGTCGCCGCTTCGCTCGCGCTGCAGGATATCCGCCGACGCCCCCTCGCCGCGCACGAATACAAGCCGCCGCTCATTCGCATCCATCGCGAAATCCGTCGAGTCGTCCGTCAGCCGCAGGATCTCATCCCGCGGCGCCGGCACGTCCCAAAGAACGTCGCGAACCTGTGCATCCGCCTCGGGCGTGCGAATGTTCCGCGAATCCGTCACATGCACGTGCCGTTGCGGCCACACACGCCACGTCACGAATACCGCCGCCAGGACCAGCAGCGTCACGCCGAACATCAGGATGGATCGCCAACGTTTCATGAATGACCGCGTGCCTAAGTTAGTTAACAGGAATCGTTCATCGTGTGGAACCGGCTAATAGCCGGTTCGTTACAGGCAATAGGCCTGTTGCGAATTCAATGATTCATTCTGCATTTCAACCTAATCGCCTCCGCGTGTCACGACCGTATCGAGATAGGGTTCCTGTATGCCGGCCGACTTGCAGATGTCCAGCGGCCGCACGATCGACTCGTACAGCGCCCGATGATCCCCCCGAACCGTGATCTTCTGTTCCGGGTTCTCTGAAACCGCTTCCTCGATCATCGTTCGCAGTTCATCCGATTCGACGGCACGCCCCGACACGATCATCCCGCCGTCCTCGGTCACGTTGATGATGATCTCGCGCAACGCCGTACTGATGGGGCCCGCCGCGGACGCCTCCGGCAGCGCAATCTGCATCTCGCGCTCCTCTTCCTGAAACGTGGTCGCAACCAGAAAAAAGATCAGAAGAAGAAAAACCATGTCGATCATCGGCGTCATCTCAATTGACGGCCCCGATGCATCTCTCGACGAGCGAATCAACATCGTCAGGCCCCCAATCCGCTCGACGTACCAATCGCCGCGGTTCGAACGTCTGCCGCGCCTGTCACAACCTCGTCTGCCGCCGGATGCTCCGCCACGCCATCGCCGTTCGTCGGCGCAAGATCCCCCGACATCGGTGCATACGCGTGTTCCTCAAGGAAATCCAGCGTCATCCGATCCATTTCCGCAACCAGTGAATCGATCCGCGCCGACAAGTAGTGATAGCCAATCACGACCGGAATCGCGACGAGCAGTCCTGCCGCCGTCGTGATCATCGCCTGGTAGATTCCCTCGGCGAGCAACTCCGTTTTTCCCAGCGCCTCGCCCGATGCCGCCACTGTCTGGAATGCTTCGATCATCCCGAAGATCGTTCCCAGCAATCCCATCAGCGGACAGACCGACGCAACGACCGTCAACACGCGCAGGTTCTTTCGCATCAATGCGACCGCCCGCTCGCCCGCATCCTGGACATGCTTCTCCAGGACGGCGACGGGCTCATTCAGCCGCTTGATGCCTGCCGCCAGGATTCCGCCCAGGGGGGACTCGGATGCGACGCAATAAGCCAGTGCTGCCTTGCGCGTCCGATTGGCGTCGCGCATGATGGCATGCAGTCCGTCGAGAAATTCCGGCGGAATGACGGAACGCTTCTTCAGCACGACGACTCGCTCGACAAACACACTCAGCGCGAACAACGAGCAGAGGATGATCGGAATCATCATCGGTCCGCCCTTGACCACGAAGTCCCAGATCGATTGAATCGCAACCGGGCTTCCGGCCGCGCCGGATTCCGCAAGCAGGAACGTTGAGTAAATCTCAGTCATCAGACTCTGCCTCCGATCGCTCGTCGAATCGGTAATTCCAGATACGCTTCGAACCTCGCGCGTCGCCGCCCGACGCAATTGGACGAGCCCGGCCGCGCATGAATCCGCCGAATGCCGCTTAATGCGCTCACGATCCCGGCGTACGGGCGATCGCCAGCGCCTCAAGACGTTCAGCCGCCGGCGCCGCCCATTTGGTATCGCCGTACTTTTCGACAACCGTCTTGAATTGTTGACGGGCTTCGCCCCGTCGATTCATGCGCTCGAAACATCGGCCGGCCTCGAACAACGCCGCCGCACTCCATTCCGGATACGCATAAAGGATGTCTGTCTTGATCAGTTCGCGTACCGCCGATTCATATTCATTCTTGGCGAACAAACACTGACCGATCTGGAATTGTGCCCGCGCCGCCGTCGGTCCCTTGTGTCCTGTCGTGACCTGACGATAGGACGCGATCGCCTCGTCGTACTGGCGATTATTTTCGCGCGCCCAGCCGATGCCGAACGACGCCTGATAGGCGTGCTCCGACTTGCCGAATCGCTCGAGATAGTCGACAAATCGCTTCTCACTGTCAGCCCAGCGCTGAAGCCGATTCAGCGCATCGCCCAGACGAAGCAACGCGCTCGCACGAAAATCCTCGTCGCCGGCGTTCTCGATCGCCGTTTCCATCAGCGAAACCACGCGCTCGTGGGCGCCATTGCGAAACGCAGCCTCTCCGCCGAGATACGCGGCTGCTCCGCGCAGTTCGCTTTTGGGAAAGGCTTTCAACAGCTCGCTCATCGTCGCCAGCGATGCATCGATTTTCTCCTGCTCAAACTGCGTCTTGCCGAGGCGATACAACACTTGATCGACGGCAATGCCCGACGGCAACTGCCCTGCGCGCCAGGCGGCTGCGAGCGTCTCAAGCAATTGAATCGCAGCGTCCGCATGGCCGCGTTCCGCCTCAATCACGGCCAGCTCCAATGCCGCATGCCGACCCAATGCCGAATCCGGCGACGAGTTGACGATCCCGCCAAATGCCGACGCCGCCTGGTCGAGTTCCCCTTCCTTCCGCAGGCACCATGCCCGGTCGTACAACACGGCGAGCCGCAGCGACGCATTCAGTTGGTCGAGCGTGATGTCCTTGAACTGCCGGATCGCCCCGTCACAGTCCGAGGACCGCGCCAGCGCAAGCACGCGATTCGCCATGGCCCGCTGGCGATCTGCAAACGAATCGGAGGATGACAAGAGTTCCTTGAGTACGTCCGCCGCGTCCGCAAACTTCTCCGCCTGGATCAACGCTTCCGCCTGACGCAGGCGAACGCTCGCGCGCTCCTCGTCCGATGCGTCGTCTCCCGCCATCGCCGCAAACGTCTCGGCAGCCAGTCCCGGTCGCCCCGTCCGCAATCCGATCGACGCCAGGTGCTCGCGCGCCGGATTCGCGAATCGCTTGCCAGACTTCATCTTCAACACGCGACGAAACGCCTTCGATGCATCCTCCAGCCGATCCATTGCCACGAGCGCCTGCCCCGACTCGAAGACGGCCTGCGCGCGATGCGGACTGTCCGCATGCTGCTCGACGATCGACTGGAATCTGCGCAATGCCGTCTCGTTTTCTCCGAGCCGCATGTGGGCGATTCCGGACTTCAACAATGCGTCATCCGTCGGCGCCTTCCCGGCCGAGGCGAGAAATCGATCCAGCCAGGAGCTCGCATTCTGCCAGTCTCGACGTGCGAAGTGCATGTCGCCGATCGCGAACACCGTCGCCGGCGTATTGCCTCCTTCGCCGAGCGCTGTCAGTGATTTCATCGCATCGCCGTAATCGCCCGCGCGATATTGCGACAGCCCCAACCGCCGTCGCGCGACGGCGCTGCGAGAGTCAGCTGTTTCATGCTCAAGGAACTTGGCATAGCGCGCTGTCGCCGCCTTGTAGTCGCCGACAAGGTACGCATTTTCCGCGTGGATAAACGCTAGGTCCGCAGGAAGCAGATCGCCCGACGTCGAAGCCGTTCGCCATTTCGCAATCTGCGCGTCACTTGCGGCGTAATCGCCGGTCTGATGCGTCACGGACGCCAGCATCGCAATCGCACCCGTCGCAAGCACGTGATCCCCGTGCGCCGCCAGAAATCGCTCGATGGCCGAAATAGCGGATTCCGGCCGCGACAGCCGCACCAGCGCGACGGCATAGTCATATTGCATTTCGGGCATCAGATCGCTTTTCGAATGTGCCTCGATTGCGCCCTGCAGAATCTCTGCAGCGCCGCCGGGATCGTCGGCGCGAAGGAGACATTTCGCACGCCAATACAACGCCTGATCCAGATACGGAAGCGACGCTTTCGCCGAGAGGCTCGCTGAACGCTTTAAGGCGGCCTCTGCCTCTGTGAGCTGCGACGCCTCGAGCAACAGTCGCCCGCGAATGAGTTGCGCGTATGCAACATTCGCATCCCCGATCGCCTCCGGCGACGTCAGCGCCTCATCGACAAGCGGCCCCGCCGACGCAGAGTCGCCCTTGCGCCAAAGAACCAAACCACGCCCCAACGCCGCCTTTGGCGCCAGCGATCCGCCGCCCTTCCGTACATTCTCATAGACGTCGGCCGCGGCATCCAGATCACCCGTTCGCTGAAGCGCGTCCGCCAGCGTCAGTCGAACGCGCATCGCCATTTCATCCGGAAGCCCGCCTGACAACGCGCCCCTCAGCAATTCGATCCCTTTTGAATCGTCGCCCCGGCTTGCCGCCGACATGCCGCCATAGGCTCGCACCAGCGCCGACAAACCGGATTCGGAATAAGCCTCAAGGAATGCTTCCGCGTTGCGCTGACAAGATCGATGCTTGCCGGCCCGAAACAAGGACTCGATACCGATCGCAGCCGCGTCATCCGCAAGTGCGTGTCCGGCAAGCCGACCGCGGCAATTCGACACGACTTCCGCGGCGCCGTCGTAATCCCGCATCGCCGCCTTGCACTGTGCCAGCAATACGGCGACGTCCGCCGCGAACGCAAACGACTCGTCGTCATATAGTTCTGTCAGGATACCAACGGCGTCCGCATGTCGATTCAATCGGACCAGGCAAACGGAAAGACCGTAGTTCGCCTGCTGCGTCTCCGTGGCGTCCGGCGATTCCGCCAGGACGCGCCGATATTCCTTTTCGGCCATGTCAAACAGGCTGCGCCGCAGAAAGCCGTGCGCCGTCGCCAACGATGCGGAATCATCGCCTCCCGCAAATGCGTGAAGCGGAAACCCGACGAGACATACAAGACCGATCAGGCATCGGATAAAATTCATGCGAGCTGGCATGGACAATGCGCCTCCAGCGCGATCAGGAAGGACCTTCAATGTTTCATTTCGCCGAACGACAGGTTGGGTACGCAACACAATGCGTCGGTGTTCGACGTAATTCTAAGGCAAGCGGGACTGCAAAGTCACGATTCGGGCATGCGGGCCGGCATTGCTGACACTACGCCGCAACGCGCATCATCCCACATAACAGTGGAATCATCTCCAGTCGTTCCGACGCTTCGATCCCCAAAGTCCCTTCGGCACGCACTCGATCACGGCGAGATTCGACTCAGAACATCGTCATCTGTGGTGTTCAGTGATTCGAGCGGTCAAGTCAGATGGTCGCGATTCTTGGAATCGCGACCATCTCGACGTTCTATTGATCTTAAGAACGCAAGCGTGCGCTGCTTTCCCAAGCGATTTCGGATCTACCGACCCGAGGACTCAATCCGCTCCTCGATCTGGTCAGCCTTCAAATCCATCTTCTGCGCTTTTCGATAGAGGGACGCGGCCTGTTTGTCCAATTTGCCCGCCGCCTTCGTCACTTCGATGATCGCTGCCTGCAGCTGTTCTGACTCTCGCTGTGAACTCGCATCGTCTGCCCGCTCGCGCAACACGTCGGCTTTGTCCCTGAGCCGATCGGCCTCATCCGTCATACGATCCGCGGACATTTCAAGTTTCGCCATCTGAGCCTGCAGCTCCGCAACCTGCTCCTGCATTCTCGCCGTGGAAACCTTCGACTCGATCGCCGATTTTCTCGCTCGCTCTGCATCCCTGGCGACCAGCGCGTATGCCAGCGCCTCTTTAGCATCGCCGGCTCGCTTGCTCAATTGGAATTGCGTATTTGCAATCTCCGCCATTTCGCCCAATTCCGTGCTCGCTCGCGTTGTATCGGGATCGATCATCTCGACGAAGTCACGGAACGTCTTCTGAATGAGTTCGCCGCCCTGTACGCGAATGTCGTCGTCCCCGTAGTGGATCAGGACAGGGACTTCGTCCAACGCCATCAACTCCGTCAACGCCTGCAGCTTTCCGTCAGAAACACGATAGCTCCGTGTGTCATCCATGCCGTTGCCGGAGATCATCGTCACAAATGCCGCGAACTTCGCCTGATCTGCCTCGTTGGCATGAACTTCGATCGCGCCCGGCACCGCACGGATACGCGTCGGTACGTCCGATCTCGACATCAGACCTGTCAGTGCTTTCAGTTTGTCCTCGGGGAGCGTGTACTTGCGAACAACGATGCCGCCGGCCGCTTGACCGAATAACCCCATCGCCTGCGGCGCCGCGCTGGATCCGCGTCCAAATGCAAGCGGGGCCCTGGGTGAGCCGGGCAAGATCGGTACGGATGCCGTTTGCGGCGGCGCGGATCGTGTCACGATCCGCGGGCGCTGTTCGATAAGTACGGCAAGCTTCTCGTTGAGTTCCGCCATCTGCTTTTCAAGTCGGGCAATGCGCGCATCATCCGATGCCTGCCCATCCTGATGCCATCTTGTTCGCCCGGAACCACTGTGGGCCGAGCCGCGATCATCCCGGTCCGAAACGGTCAGCACGACAGTTCCGCCGGTTTCCGTCTCGACGACACTTGGAACGACTTCCAGGATTCGACCACTCGACTCAGCGTCAACAACAACGCCCGCCGCCGGCGACTCGTCCGAGAGTATCAGCTTGACCGGTTTCACGTCCTCATCTGAACTCGGCGGGCACGCCGCCGAATCCGCCGGCATCGAAACCCATGCCGCCAGGAACAGAAACGGAATGGCCAGAACACCACAAGAACAAGCTCTGGGGGAAACGCGATTTGTCATCACCATGGTTAATCTCCTCGAAAACCTCGTCGCCTGGGGCGACATGACACCGACGGACGGAACCAATACGGGACTGCGACTCTCACTGAGGAACTTGCGGGCCTGCAACAACGCCGTCGCGTACGCTCTGCGCTCGCGCGGTTCAAACCACGTCACCCACGCGTCACATGCATTCTCCGCCTCATCTCGCATGCGATGACGAATCCACCAGACGACGGGATGCCACCAGTAGAGTGCGCCGACAAGGCAATCGAACCAATGCGTCAGATGATCACGGCGACGCAGGTGCGCCAACTCATGCAGAATCACGGCGCGACGCCCAGCCGAATCCAATTCGGCCCACAACGCCTCCGGAATGACAAGCCGCGGTCGCAATCCGCAAACGACCATCGGCGAGATTCGATCCGAGACGAAGAATGTCTCCGGCACCGACTTCAATCCGATCGATTCACCACATGCGCGTACCATCGCTCGAACACCTTGCGGCGCCTGGCGGGCACTTCGAAGCCGACGCTGGAACCGAAGACATGCAAGCATCTTGATTGCGACAAGCAGGAGCGCGATGCCGATCCATAAAACGGACGGAATCGTTGGAAGCGATCCGATCGAATCTCGAACCCGAATCCACGCACCAATCCATTTTCGCGGTCCACTCTGGCCCGAAATGGCATTGGCCGGTTCCGGCGTCGCCGCATAAGCCCGTTCCATCGCGACATCGTTCGCGGCCAGTGCCGTCAGTTCCGGGGTCTCACGACATTCCGCCGGATTCCATGCACCATTTTGCCGCCCATCCATCGTCGCTTCCGCGTTCGATGGTTTCGACGCTACGGCATTCATCTTCGCCACAGCCGGCAATTCAAAGATTTGCCCGTCATCCTCGACCCCGACGTCAATCGTCGAAACGACAAAGGGTGACGATTGCCCGACCGAGTCATGCACTGCATTTTGACTTGACAGTCCATGATTGGCCGGCCGGGCAACCGTCGTGGGTGGAGTGGGGTCCTGGCCAGCCGAACGATCGCTTTCCGCAATCGCCGGCATCATTTCATCTTGATCGTGTTTGCCGATCGAACAGACATACGAACATCCGAGATGCTCGATACAGGAAGCCTCGCAATTCCTGTGCGAAAGTGCCGACAACGCATCGCAACCCGGAACCGTATCGCGATCCGTCGGCGATATCGCCGCCTAGGACTGCAGATTCGACACGTTGACCTTGCGCGAGTCATCGAATCGCCGCGCACCGCGCGGCAACGC